>JANMMV010000321.1:0-2144 GCA_031373565.1 Saprospiraceae bacterium | reverse complement strand
GCTGGCGGAAATGGTTGGCTATTGTAGTCAAGATCTACAGTCAAACCTTTTACTTCTATGCTACCTCGCGATCTACCTCGTGACTCTCCACCATTGCTATTACTACTACTGGGCGTTGAAGATGATGCATTCGAAGGAGGTACTTGTTGTTGCACTTCAGTTTTTTTCTCTTCTGCCTTTTGTTTTAATTTGTTTTTGATGCTACCCACTTGTGCATCTGCACCATAAGCCAGGCTAACAAAGCAGGCAAGCAATACTAACTTCTTATTCATTTTGCTACTTTTAGTTTGTGTTTTAATTTTATTGTACATTCGATTTCAATAATACTTTGACTGCAATGGAAATAAAATTACTTATCTATTGTTAGGCTAAATATTATATTGCAAAAGTACTGTAGATTGACCCTTTATGTGACAGGAATTGGTATGTGAAACCAATTGTTTGATAAGCGATGAAGTGAAATTGATACGTGAGTTGTTTCCTAAGTTAGAAACGAGCAATAAAGGGCTAGAGCTTAGTAAGTCTTCTTACAGAAGTAGTTATTATTTTTTAAAAAAAACTGTTAGAAATTAAGACAATTGAGCACGGACTCGAAAGACTCCGACCTACTGTACTTAAATGCCTTAGTACTTAATTTTCTGTAATCTGGCTTAAATACTTTACAACATATTTTCCAAAAATGTCAAATTCGATATTGACAGAGTCGCCTACTTGTAGTGTTTTAAAATTGGTATGCTCATACGTGTACGGTATAATGGCTACCCTAAGCAATGACGTAGATCCTTCCACAACAGTTAAGCTAACCCCATTGATACAGATAGATCCCTTGTTGACAACATATTTTGTCCATTCGGGCGTCAAGTCAAAGTCGAAGTACCAGCTGCCATCAACATCATCTATCTTTGTGCAAATCAAAGTTGTGTCGACATGCCCTTGAACAAAATGTCCATCAATTCTGGCCTGCACAGTAATTGATCTCTCAAGATTGACATAATCTCCTACCTTCCAGTTGCCTAGATTGGTCTTGACGAGTGTCTCACTTATGGCCGTAACTTTATAGCATTCCTGTGTTATCTCCACAACAGTCAAACAAGCACCATTGTGCGAAATACTTTGATCAATATAAGCTTCTGACGCTATTTCTGATTTGATAACAAAATGTTTGTTACTGCCTTCTTCGATTACTTCACTAACAATTCCTACCGCTTCAACTATTCCACTAAACATCCTTAATTTTTCAAAATATGAATAAAACCCGATAACAGTTCTTCGGCTTCTTTGACTCCAGACACTCTATTTTCGAATACCCTACACACATAATGATAGGTACCATCTGGAAGTAAAGTTCCACTTTTAGTACCATTCCACATGATTTTTGGATCTGAAGTCTGAAACACTAAATTACCCCAGGCATTGAATACTTTGAAGTCGACCGTTGAAACAAACAAATTAGTAGTAGGTTCAAAAAAATCATTGTAGCCATCTCCATTAGGCGTAAAAGTATTAGGCAAAACATAATATGGACAATTGTCCACGCATATTTTTTTGCTTTGGACGCTTTCATTACCTAATAGGTCAACACTGGTCACACTATAACAACCTAATAATCCCAGCTCTGGAAAATGAAAGTATCTTCTTGATTCATCAACGCTTACGAACTTAATCTTGAGCAGACTATCAGTTATTTTTGCAGCATAGTATATGTTATAACCTATCAAATCGTCCGAAACTGCCGGACATTGGGTGGCAACATCATCCCATTCTATTGTGTTGAATAAGTTTTCGCTGCCTACTTCCCCAGTTATCATATCGCAGATATTGATCACCTTGATATCAGGTGCACATGGAGGAACGTCATCTTTCGGTTTTTGACATGCGATCTGAGAAAGATTTGTTAGTGGATCTTCGATATTATCAATACCATAACTTCCTACCGATTCGACATAGTAACAATAAATTGTGCTATTGTCCAGTCCTTTATCTTCAAAAGTTGTACTACTAATCGTACTTAATTCATCAAAATTCCCGTTGCTATTTAGTTTAAAAATAGAGTATCTTTTGTTGTTCCAAGGGGTTTTGCTCTCCCAATTAAGTACATTTTTTTTATCAGTAGGTGTTATCTCTAAGAAAACGGATGATGCTGA
>JANMMV010000519.1:0-5259 GCA_031373565.1 Saprospiraceae bacterium | reverse complement strand
CAATCATCAAAAGCCAATCGCCTTTGTATGTCATGCGCCTGCTGCCTTGATAAATGCGAAAGCAGAAAACGGGCAACCCCTTGTGAAAGGGAAACACGTGACAAGTTTTTCGAACACAGAGGAAGAAGCGGTTCAACTTACTAAAGTAGTTCCATTTTTACTTGAAGACGAACTCGAGAAGCATGGGGCACATTACACCAAGGGAGATGACTGGTCATCGTATACACAGCAAGACGGCCTATTAATCACAGGACAAAATCCTGCATCATCTGAGGCAGTTGCTCAGCTTCTTTTAGAAACGCTGAAAGGAGAAAAAAAAAGTCACGGCACACCAGAGCGCCATTCGAGCAAATAACAATGTTTCTTAATTTTAACAAAAAATAATAAAACCAAAATAATGGACAATAATCAAACGATCGAAGTGCTAAATACACTGATAACGATCAACAACGATAGAATTGAAGGCTACGAAACGGCAAGTAAAGAAACGGAAGAGCATGATTTGAAAGAGTTATTTTCAAAGTTTAGCACTACTAGCCAAAATTGTAATCATCAATTAAATGCCGAAGTCATGCGATTAGGTGGCTCACCCGCAGAAGGCACCTTCATCTCCGGTAAATTCTTTCGAGTTTGGATGGATGTAAAGGCTGCACTCACTGGAAAAGATCGTGAATACATTCTTGATTCGTGTGAATATGGCGAAGATGCAGCAAAAAGTACTTACGAAAAAGTACTAGAAGAAAATCTTGCAAGCCTAAGCATAGATCAACAAATGATGATCAAAGCACAGCACGCTTTGCTAAAAGATGACCATGACACCATAAAATATATGAGAGACGTGCTAGTAAACGAAAAATAAAATACTGATCTTTCACACTGGGCACTTAGTTTTCATTTACCATTTCTATGTATTCTACATATCTAAAAAAATAAAATGGACCATATCGCCATCATATCTTCGAGTGTAAGAAGAGAAAGGAATAGTCACAGAGTAGCTTTATATTTTCAAACTTATTTGCGACAAAACAATCTAGCTACATCAGAAATATTAGATCTTAAAGAGTATCATTTTCCTATTTTTGAAGACACGCTCAAAACGCTCTCAAAACCATCGGGAAAAGTGGTAGATTTTGCACGAAGAATAAAAGTAGCCGATGGGATCATCATGGTCATACCTGAATACAATGGCAGTTTTCCTGCTAGTCTAAAAAATATAGTCGATCTGCTATATGATGAGTGGCACGGCAAACCCATTTCCATTAGCACAGTTTCTAGTGGTATTTTTGGTGGTTCACAAGCATTGGTTTCCTTGCAATTTATTTTATGGAAAATCGGTGCATGGACAGTAACAAATATGTTTCTTGTGCCAAATGTAGATGATACTTTTAACGCAAAAGGGATCCCGATCAATGGTGAAATAACAAATAGATTAGCTGGGTACTACATCAACGAGTTACTTGACTGTATCAAATCAAATAAGAAAGCAGTAATATATCTTTAGTATAGATTAAATGAGTACATATAATAACAAAAGTAAAACAATAAATTAATAGACCATGATACGAAAAGCAAAAGCTCATTGGGTGGGCAACCTAAAAGACGGCAAGGGTACACTTTCTACCGAAAGCAATATATTAAAGGATACAAACTACAGTTACAAAACAAGATTTGAGAATGGAGCCACGGGAACAAACCCTGAAGAATTATTGGCAGCTGCCCATGCAGGATGTTTTACTATGGCCGTAGTTGCCATGCTCGCTCAAAAAAATATTATTCCAACTTCCTTAGATACAGAAGCTAGTTTAACGATGGAAGGTTTGAACATAACAAAAGTTCATTTGTCCATTTCAGGTGTAGTACCTGGCATCAATGCGAATGATTTTACAATTATTACCGAGGATGCCGAAAAAAATTGTTTAATCTCTAAGGTATTAAAAATTCCAATTAGCTCAGAAGCTCATTTTAAAATTTGATACAACAATATCAATCTAATAAAGAACGAACAAAAATGTAGTACTTCCACCCAGACTTACAATTATTAAAATCTAGAAAATAATTGGACAACATAAGTTTGGATGGCTAAGATCAAAGTCATTTATAACATAATTTATTATAAAAATACCATCATGATAAAAGAAGTAGAAAAGCCAGTGACCGCAAGACCTACAGCGGCTAAACCTGCAACTGTAAAAACAGGAGCACGGAAACCAACCGAAGTTAGACCGAAAGCCGTAAATGCGGCAAGTGTAAAACCAGTCGCTGCAAAGTCTTCAACGGTTAAACCGAAAGTTGTCAAAACGACAGGAACAAAAGCTGTAGTTGGGAAGTCCGCAACAGTTAAATCGAAAGCTGTTAAATCAGCAACCGTAAAACCAGTCGCTGCAAAGTCTTCAACGGTTAAATCGAAAGCAGTAAAGTCCGCAACTGTAAAACCAGCAGTTGGAAAGTCCGCAATGATGAAAACAAAGGCCGTTAAAAAAGCAACTGTAAAACCAGCAGTTGGGAAATCTGTGATGCTCGGTCAAAAATCAATGAAAAAGAAACTTATGGCTGCAGTTACTGAAGTAGTCATGGAGAGTGTATCTAAGCCGACGAGTAAGCTAAAAAAAATAATAGATAAGTCGATTAAAAAAATCGTCAGTACGACTGAAACTAAGATCAAAAAGGCTGATAAAAAGCGAAAATAAACAGCGCATATTCAGTAGACCATAATGTAAGGACTTCCCTTAACACTTTTCTCGCTAATGCCATTGCTGGGATATGTGTGGTCTTGCCTATAACTTCATTTATCTATTACTTATTTGCCATTAAGACCACTTTTCTTTTTTTTGATTTACGTCCTGGGACATCTAGAAAGTGAAACGTTTTATTGTTAATTAGCAGTGGACGAGGACGCAAAATTAAAATGATGGATAGTTTGGGTGTTAACACTTCACTTAGATTTTTTTATTTATTTTTGTCTTTATAATACCTATTTGCTGATAAGCAAAATACTTAAATGCATCATAACTAGATCTATTAACCAAAGTCGTCAGCGCGGCTTGTAGTCAAGAAAAGAAAATGTTAATTCCCACCTCAATCAAAAACTTCTTAAGCGAGTCCGGGGACATAAGTCATTTTATCGCGAGATTTTTTCGACAGTGGTACAAACCACAATATGAATTTTCAGAGTTTATAAGACAATGCTACATCATAGGGTTTCAATCTCTGCCGCTTGTCGGGTTGACTGCTTTCATCATGGGTTTGGTCTTGACTATTCAACTCAGGCCAACAATGGCTGAATATGGGGTCGAATCACAAATTCCTGGGTTAGTGGGTATCTCCATCATTCGTGAAATCGGACCCATCCTTACGGCGCTGATCTTTGCTGGCAAAATAGGAAGCAGTATAGGAGCAGAACTGGGATCTATGAAAGTTACAGAACAGATCGACGCCATGGATGTAAGCGGTACAAACCCATTTAAGTATTTAGTGGTTACTAGAGTCGCAGCTTGTACGTTGATGCTACCCGTACTTATTTTGTTGGGTGATGCAATATCACTGTACGGATCATGGATAGGTGTAAATATTCATACCAATACAAGTTTTGTGCTGTTCTGGAGTCAAGTATTCGAATATTTGACGTTTGGTGATATTCTTCCATCATTTATTAAAAGTTTTTTCTTTGGGTTCATAATCGGTATCGTCGGATGTTACAAAGGATTCAACAGCTCTAAGGGTACAGAAGGGGTTGGTAGATCTGCCAATTCTTCGGTTGTATTGTCATCTATACTTATTTTTGTGATTGATCTCATTGCAGTACAAGTGACTGACTTACTAGGTTACAATTAATATGAATAATCAAGTAGTTGATATACCAAGTCAAATAATCCTTAAGATAAGTAATTTATATAAGGCTTTTGGGCAAAATCATGTTTTAGAAGACTTTAATTTGTCTGTATCTAAAGGTGAAAGTATCGTAGTTTTGGGCCGGTCTGGATCTGGAAAATCTGTGCTAATAAAATGTATCATAGGTCTTTTGAAACCAGACAAAGGCGACATTTTCGTATTTGATGAAAATATTCCAGAACTGGATGAAACAGAGTTGGACAAGATTCGAGTCAAAATAGGTTTTTTGTTTCAGAGCAACGCGCTTTATGATTCGATGACTGTGAGAGAAAATTTAGAGTTTCCACTTCGTAGACATTGGATTGAAATATCGAAGGAAGAAATTGACAAAATGGTAATTGATGCATTGGAAGACGTAGGATTAGAACATACAATTGACATGTTGCCGATAGAACTTTCAGGTGGCATGAGGAAGAGGATTGCGCTTGCGCGTACATTAATACTTCGACCAGAAATCATACTATACGACGAACCTACAACAGGCCTTGATTCTATTACATCAAAGGAGATAATACAATTAATGAAAGAAATTCAACTAAAGTATAGCACAACTTCTTTGATCATTTCACACGATATGAATTGTGTAAGATCGGCAAGTGATAGGGTGGCAATTCTCTTAGATGGTCGTTGCTATGCGCTTGCGACATATAAAGAATTGATTGAAAGTACTGATAATAATATTAAACAATTTTTTGAATTATAAATTATGGCGAAGAGAGTTGTAAATAATCTGAAGTTAGGTTTTTTTGTCATAGCTGGCCTTGCATTTTTAGTAGTATTATTATATATGCTAGGTAAAAATAAGCAAATATTTGGCTCATCTTATGAGCTAAAAGCTTACTTCAGTGATGTTAGCGGCTTGGTTAAGGGCAATAATGTGCGGTTCTCAGGCATCCAGGTAGGTACCGTAAAGAGCATAGATATCATCAATGATACGACGATACAAGTGATAATGACGATTTCAAAAAAAATGGAAAAAATAATACATCAAAATGCGATAGCGTCAGTTGGCACTGAAGGACTAGTTGGCAACAAAGTGCTTAATATAGTACCTGGCAAAAGCAAGACTATTTTGGCAAAGGAAAACGATGTTATTGCATCAAAATCAACCATAGACACAGACCAAATGCTCAATAGTTTATACAAATCAAATGAAAATATCTTGGGCATAACGAATGATCTAAAGACGATCACGGATAGAATCAATCGTAATAACGGCTTATGGGAGCTTCTAGCTGATAAGACTTTGCCAAACAATATCAAATCATCACTGATAAATATTCAAGCATCCACGGTTAAAGTTTCAGCACTTGTTGATAATATCAACAGTATTGTCTATGATGTCAAGCACAATAAAGGTACCATGAGTAC
>JANMMV010000484.1:0-2872 GCA_031373565.1 Saprospiraceae bacterium | reverse complement strand
GAGTTGAGAATATTAGTAACCGCCATCGATAATTGTCCGGATATAAACTCGCTCAGTGTCGTTACACCCGCTGAAACGGAGCCAGATGTACCGAATAAATCTGAAACTCTATTGGACGGGATAAAGCTTTTAAATACCAATAGACCTACTACCTGACTATTGAGCTCAAGTTCGTTACTCTTTAAAATTCGCAATTTGTTATCGGTAAAGGAGCTTACTTCCGATGGCAAATTGGGAAACGACAGGTCAAATTTTATTTCAGGTTTGTAAAGAGTGCCCCCTAGTTTGAGCTTAAGATCGACCTCAGATCTTTGATCAGCAAGCCGTTTTATTTCTTCGGAGGCTAGGGTAAGATATTCATCTATAAATGGTGAGATAGATGTGCGCGTTCGATATTTTGCCGTTATATCCAGCGACGTGTTAACTGGATCTCCGGTCCACCGTATGCGTCCACCACGTTCTACATCAAAAGGTTTTGCTACGGGTAATAATGCCACGGTAAAAAGATACTGCCCTTGCTCTATCTCATAATCACCAAAAATATCAAAATCGCCTAATCTTGTGATATCCACTTTAAGATTGCCACGTCCAGTAGCTTTGATGATATCATTCTTAACTTGGTCAAATATGATAGATACTTCTGCATCGGGAGTTAAGGTTATGGCCATCGCTATATCAAACCCTTTAACGGAAAATGGCTTTGCTTTAGGTCCCTTATTAGAAAGGCTATCACGCTTGACAAATTGAATAAAGCTCTTATCTATTGTACTTTGATTTGTATTTACAGGTATTGCCAGCTTTGTGCCAGGACCTGTCACCGCGGTGATATTCATGTTAATTTGATCAAAGCTTCCATTAAATTCAGCCTTTATTCTTCCGATCCCAAAGCCATAGTAATTTGGATTTTGCTTTGCGGTAGTATTTAATCCGATAATATTGTCACCACTTAATGAAGCTTTGACACCAAAATTTCTAAACAATTGATGATACAGCCCTCCTTTGATAGTACCACGATTTCCCCGCTCGTCAGTCAGTGTTGCGCCATCCAGGTTGATAGAGGTATTGGTCACTTCGATTTTTTGATTATCAAAAAAGTATTTGACACCTGTGTAGATTATTTTTGTAGCGCCTTCCCGGACATAAGCGACACCATTTAAGATTGGGTCACTTATAGGGCCTTTAAAGGTAAATTCTCCATCTAAGTATCCTTCAGTCTCTTTGATGCCATCTACTAACAAATACTGGATCAAGGTCATCGGGGTCTTCCTTGATTTAATCTTTAGATCAATTATTTTTGACTCTAGCGAATAAGTTCCGTTGATACCTACAAAATCACCAACATTAATATCTGCTTCGATTGGTTGTCCACCCACCTTGACCAAATTTATATTAACGACACCATATGGTGCATTGTTAATTGTCAGCACAGGTACATCCGCTTCCACTCTAATCGAAGGATCTTTGTTAAAAACATTGTCTACAAAAGCATTTATGAAGCTGTTTCCCCTAAATTTCATTTTTGGAAACTTGATTAGCTTGTTGATCGCTTCTATATCAAAATTTGCTAAGCCTAACTTTAATCCCATATTTTCATTTACGTCATCAATAGAGATAGACCTTACTCCATCACTGATGTTCATTTCTGAAACGTCGACGTATTTATTGCCGATGATTACTTTGTTCTTTGCATCGATTCGCCATTTTGCTCCCAACATTTCAATCAAATTGTCCTTGAGTGTAAGTTCGTACCCTTTCAAATGTGGAATCAACCTGCCGGAGAGATCCAAGTTCTCCAGGGAATCGGCTAATTTCTCAGTGTCAATATCAAAAGAAATGGTATCGTTTTTCACCTGGGTTTGAACGATTACTGGATTAAATAATCTTCCTGCTATTCGAGCCGAATCAAAATTAACGACGAGATCGCCCTGCCTTCTATTTGATGTAAGTACGATATCCACTTGATTGAATTCATTACCTTGAATCTGGACGTAAGGCACCTTAGAATAAAACGAAATCTCATTGCGATAACTATCGATCATTCCCTTGAGCGCAAGATCTTTGAAATTACTATTGCGCAAGCCTAACAAGCTCATGAAATTCTTACTATCTTTTAATAATATATTGAAATTGAACTTTTGATTTTTATTCTGTTCAAAGACGATATCTCCCCATGTCTTAGTCATGCTAGGATAATTAACGCGCAGCACTTTTCTTACGGTTTTGACTACATCTTGGATATTGTATTCGCCATCCATTTGTATCATGCCTAAGTCGCTATCAATGTTTAGCTCTTTGCCATCATTGACAGTTTGACGAGAAGAAATAGCAATATTATTGAGCAGATAAGTGGAGTCACCTTCCAACAAATAAAAATCTTTGACATCAATATTTCCTGTAAAATCGTTTATCGTATTACCTACCGTTTTGATCTTCATATCACCATGAACCGTAAGTGGCTTTTTCGATAAGTTGAGGGCAAAAAGATCAATGTTCTTGATTTTTGACTCGAAGTCTAAGAAAGATTTCTCCTCTAAATACTCATATGAACCATCAAAAATAAAATCAATATTGGGATCATGAATTTCAAAAGTACCATTAAAAGTATTTTTTTCGAGCTTGCCATTGACCAAAAAATCCTTGTACTTATATTTTTTAAAGTCCAACGATTTTACGGTAGCACTGAGTGATGTACTCAATGTATTAAGAGTAAGGCCTTGTCCATCTTGCACCTTAGACTTGAAGTTGACAAAGCCGAGATCGGGATTATCTGTCCATTTTCCCAAATTGAAATTAGTAAGGTTGAGATTACCTGAATATCGAGCTTTCTCAACACCCGAAGTAATGTCAAGACGCATATCCAATTCTGCCGCAC
>JANMMV010000483.1:0-7016 GCA_031373565.1 Saprospiraceae bacterium | reverse complement strand
CCAGTGATTTGAATCACTTACAATAGACATAAAAAATGGTCGCATTTCGTCAACATCGGTAATTTTGTAATAAATTTCATCGCCAATTTCGACTGCCGCCAATCTTAGTTTTTCGGTTTCCATGGTTTCTTATTTATTTTCAGTTCCAACGTACTAAAGGGTACAGTTAGGTTGGGTTAGTTAAAAATATGAGCTAAAATAACGTCTTGGTAGTAAAACTCGAGCTAGTTGTACATGAAACAGTAAGCTTTAAAATGGCCGACATTATCTTTTTTTGCTAAATTCCGACCAAAATTAGTATATTTATTAGAAACAAGTAGCATGCCGTCTGAATATTTTACACCAATCAATTTTGGTATTGATGCAAGGTTTGCTCGACCGCAATTTTTAGTCACTTAAAACGAGTATTTATGCTTTATCGCCCTTAACATTGGACAGACAAAGAGCACTCGAAATTAAATGTCATCGGTTTTCGGCAAGGCAATGTGCTGTTCCCATTGGTCAAACGTATCAATATCTGTTTGAGGTCGGAGCAACGAATAGGATTTATTACATTTCTCTATTCTTTGTATGGTGTTTTTCAGTACGGTTGGTGTACTATATTCTATATTGGCAAATAGATTATCAACGTATTGCCCCATGCCAAGCAAATAGTACCCACCATCGTCGCTGGGTCCTAAAACTAGATCCTTTTGGGTAAGCATATCGAATGCGTCGTACAGATCATCTGTCGTCAATGTGGCACAATCAGAACCGATAATCAAGACCTGAGCTGATGAATCTATCTCATAGATATGTTTGAAGGCCAGAGCCATTCTCTCACCTAGATCTGTACCAACCTGTAGATGCTTTTCATACGGGCTGACTCCTGGCCAAAGGTCATGGTAATCAATATATGCGTCATAAAATACGTGAATAGTAACATCCACGAGTGCGTCTACCGCATCCTTGGTCAAATGTAAAAGTTTTACATAAATATCTAATGCCGACTCGTCACCGGCAGTAGCTGCGATGCGTGTCTTTACACTACCTAACCTAGGATTCTTGCAAAAAACAATCAGATGTCTCGGCACAGTAATTCGTTAATCTTTATCTTTCTTTTCAACTTTAACGCGGACTTTTTGGCCCGATTTGAGATTTTTGCTCACTTCGGTGTAGGGCCCTGATATCACTGTTTCATTTCCTTTTAGGCCGGATAAAATATGAATAAATTCATCGTCTTGAATTCCAGTAGTGACTTTGACCATCGAAGCAGTATCACCACTCATAACAAAAACTACTTCATCAAACTCTACGGTCTCAGTTGCTACTTCCGTTTCGTCTCCCCCATTTCTACCTCCAGCCTCAACCTTTTTGCTATCGATTTGATCGTTTTTCCTAGCTCCTTTTTCTCTTGCAGCTACGCATTGGATAGGTACTGCTATAACATCTTTCACGGTCTCGGTATAGATATCTACTGATGCAGACATACCTGGACGCAAAGGATATTTTGTACCGGTATCTCTATATGAAGACTCTGAAACATGCACTTTCACAACAAAATTTGTCACTTGATCCGTTGTAAGTTGGGTAGCGCTTCCTATGTTCTTCGCTGAATTGGCAATCTCAGTAACTATTCCCGTAAATTTTTTGCCAACATATGCATCTACTTCAACATCCACTTCATCACCTACTGAAACCTTTAAAATATCATTTTCGCTAACATCCACTTGTACTTCCATCGCATTGAGATTGGATACACGCATCATTTCGGTACCAGCCATTTGGATTGTTCCAACGACACGCTCACCTTTTTCAACATCAAGCTTGGATATGATACCGCTGGTCGGGGATTTGATGATGGTACGATTGAGACTAGTCTTGAGTTCTTTGAGACTAGCGACCGACCCTTTGATACCATATTCCGACGCTTCTGCGTTCCTTTGGGCAGATTTAATTCCGGCATCTGCTGAGCGAAGATTGGCTTCTAGCTGACGGAGACTTGCGAGTGTTTGGTCGACTTCGGCCTGCGAAATGACACCATCTTTGCGCAATTGGAGATTGCGATTATGAATTGTTTTTGCGTTTTCTAATTGAGCTAAGATTTGCTCTTTTTGGGCAACATTTGACTCAATTTGTGCTTTGCTTACAGCTAGCATTGATTTCGAATTAGATAAGGAAGCCTCGCCACGATCTACTGATGACATGTACGCTTCAGGATCTATTTTCGCCAGTATTTGACCGACATGCACCGAATCTCCCTCTTTGACATAAAGCTCAACGATCTCTCCAGACACATCAGAACTAATCTTAACTTCCTTTTCGGGATATATCTTACCACTGGCAGATACTTTTTCGCTTATGGTCTTCTTTTCTACCTTGAGTGTAGTAATTTCTGTTCCTTTTGGTTTTGACTTGGCCTTAAAGACCGCAAAAATCATAATGATAGCAAAGACGGCCAATAATCCCCATAGGAGCCAATTTGTCTTTTTTGGTTTAAGCTGTGCCATTTGAATTAATATTTCGTATTAGTTATTGTAATGATTATAATTTTATAGGTCTTCCTAGATAAAACTCTAGTACTTTAGTTCTAAAAAGGTACTCAAATTTTGCATTTAACGTATTAACTGCCGATGTCTCCATTTGGGTTTTGAGACGTGTCAATTCAAAAGTATTGAGATTGCCGATCTCAAATCTTTTTACTGCATTATTATACACGTTGGTTTGAGCTGACAATGTTTTTTGTGTAGCTTGATATCGAACTTTTGCAGCCTTTGCATCAGCCAATGCTTGGCCAACAGTGATTTTAAGATCTTCCTTGATTTGTGTAAGATTAAGAGAAGCTCTGTCCGTATTAATTTTTGCTTGTTGTATTCTACCTTTGGTGACATAATTATTATAGATCGGCACCGTAAGTTGAATACCTAATCCATATGATAAATTATCTGTGATTTGATCCAAATATGTCGTGTTGACAAATACTGGAATTTGTTGTGATATACCAATTGTAGCCGGAACACCATTGAAAAATATTTCTTGATCCCTAATAACATTATCAAAACGATCTACTGATACTCCCTTATTTGAAAAATTAGTTCGGGCATTGAGCCCAGCAGAAAGAGAAGGATAAAGATCTGCTTTGGCAAGCGCTTGACTGATCTCTGCACTTTCATATCTAAGTTCTGCAGCCTTGACACCTGCTTGTTGTTGAAGTGCCATATTGTATACTTCTGCAAAAGTCACTATATCTGGATCAATCGTCGGATCTGTTGCCAGAGGCGTTGTTATATCAAATGCTTCGTCTGGGCTAATTCTCAATAATTGTTTGAGATTTAATAAATTGATATATAAAGTGTTTTGTGCTTCAACGATGGCCTGCTCATTTGCCGCGATTTGGGCATCAAAATCTAGTTGGTCGTTTTCTGGTCGATTGCCGACCAATATCTGCTTGCGCAAAGCATCTGCTTGATTCTTAGTAAGCTCCAATTGATTATTTACATTTTTTAGATTCTCTTTAGCAAACAATGAATTCAAAAACAAGGTAGATACTCGAAGCGCTATGTCACTTTGGATTTGTTTTAAATCCTGATTGGATGCGATAGCATTAACCTTCGCTTGCTTGATTGAATTATTAATCCTATTAGCGTTGTAAAGCATTACGCCAGAATTCAAACCAAATCCATTATTAAAAAATGTCTCTGTTACAAATGCGTTATTGGTAGGATCAATAGTTCGTCCAAAATTCCAGCCCAAATTAGAACTACCACTCAAATTTGGGTACTTGCTTTGTTGGGCTATTTTAAGATCGATTTCGCTAAGACTTTGATTCAACTCACCAGACTCGTACAGCAAACTATGTTCTATCGCATGTTGAATACATCTCTCTAGAGTCCACACTTGCTGAGCAAAGCAATTGTAGAAATGTACAGTAAGTAAAAATATTCCCAAAGTAGAGATAATCCTTCTCATGATGTGCTTGATTTATGAAACAAAGATAAATATAATGAAAATGACAGTATATTTTTTTCTATCAAACATCAAAAAGGATAGATAAAAGGAGAATTTTCTATAATAAAGAACTTTAAGAAGCTATTTTTCAACAATCATACTACATGTAGCATTTTAATGCAACAATGTTGCATTAAAATGCTACATTTGCACCACATAAATCAATTATGTATCGCTGTTTATTCATTTTTCTAACAATTTTAACAACTGCAGTGAGCATTTATGCACAGTGTAGTTTAACCGTGACGATCAGGGTAACGGATCACCATGACCATGATCAAGTTCCCTACGTAAGCGTATATTTAAAAGAATTAAATCTTTCTGCTGATACCGATAGTTTGGGGCAGTCATCATGGGAAAATCTATGTCCAGGGCCATACCACATTACCATATCACATGTCGGCTGCCCAAGTCAAACCAAATTTATTGAGTTGCAGAAAAGCGAAATCATAGATTTTGTGATTGAGCACCACGACGAGATATTAGAACAGATTGAAATTACTGATATAGATCCTAACACGCAGTTAGGTAAACATAGATCCACGCTACAACGTGACCAGATTTTTGAATCTAGTAAGTCATCGATAACCGAAATGCTTCAGATCATACCAGGTGTCTCCATGATTAGAACAGGATCATCAATAGCCAAGCCAATCATTAACGGCATGGTAGGTCACAGACTTGTGATGGTTAATCAAGGAATCCCTCAAGAAAGCCAGCAATGGGGACTTGACCATGCACCAGAAATAGAAGGAAGTACAGCTGATAAAATCTCGGTGATACAAGGTCCGGCTGCTGTTCAGTATGGTATGAATGCGCTGGGCGGAGTCGTCATCGTGGAACCCATTTTACTTAATACTGATCCACACTTGCATGGAGAAATTAACCTATCTACACAAAGCAATGGACGATCAATCAGAACAAGTACTATACTTAGAAAAAAATCTCCTCTAGGACACCTAAGAGTTGCGGGTAGCTATTTAGTGCAAGGTGATATGAAGAGTCCCTCATATTACTTAACCAATACTGGCCAGCAAACAGGCAGCTTTGACATTAATCTTAGTCGTGAAAAAAATAAGTGGTTTGGGACGACATCATATAGCTTCTTTAGCTCTCAGCAAGGCATCTTACGTGGCGCGCACATCAACAATTTAACAGATCTCGAATTGGCTATCGGCAGAAAAAAACCGCTATTCACCAACGATGATTTTGGTTACAAAATAGAAGCACCAAGACAAACAGTAACACATCACACGGTAAAGATTCAAAATATTTTCACCTTAAAGAATGATGATAAACTAGAAGTAAAATCAGCGATCCAAGCTAATGATAGAAATGAATTTGACATAAGACGAAGTAATAGAACTACTATTCCTGCCCTTTCCTTATTACTCTTCAATACTTTTAATGAAGTAAATTGGCAAAAAAAGGCATTGCAAAAAAACTTCGATGCTAAAATCAGTTTCCAACATAAATACCTTTTCAATAAGAATCGACCCGAAACAGGTATTCTTCCTTTGATACCAGATTATAGCCAACATCACTTTGCCATGTTTGGTATAGTTCAGTGGGCTCTACCGCATGATTGGCACTTAGAAAGTGGCTTGCGAGGCGAATATAGGTCCATACTTGCAGGCGTCATCAGAAACTCGGCAGTGTCAATAATTAAGCGTCAATATTCAAATGCTGCGATCTCTCTTGGAACGAGAAAGAAATTTCAAAAAATAACATCTTATACGGATCTATCCATTGTAAGTAGACCTCCAGATATCAGCGAACTTTACTCAAATGGTCTCCACCAAGGCGTCAGCGGTATCGAAGAAGGTAACCCGATGCTAGTGTCAGAGACAATGTACAGAATAGGACAAACAATTTCGGGGAACCTAACGGAGCACAGTCTTATCAATGTCGGTGGTCATTATAGCTACATTAATGATTACATCTACATCCTTCCGACAGGTGAAAACAGATTAACTATAAGAGGTGCATTTCCCGTTTACAATTACAAAAGCACTGATGCAGCCCTTTTCAATATGAATGCTAGATGGATTTTTGATAAATCCGATTGGCAATTATTAACTCAAGCAGATTATACTTATGGGCAAGATCTGACGAATAATAAAGGTTTGGTGCGTACGCCACCATTCACTAGCCGACTCAATCTTCAATACTCTTTTGAGAATAAATGGGGTATAAGAGAAATCAAATGTGGACTTGAGTCTTTCTATAATGCTAGACAAAATCGCATTGCTAGTGAAGACGACTTTTTGGTTACACCCGAAGCATATTTTTTGCAGCATGTATGGATTAGATTGCGTTTGCATCACAAATGGCGCTCTGACATTGACATTTTACTGCGAGTCGACAATGTCTGGAACACCACATACAGAGATTACCTCAATCGGTGGAGGTATTTTGCTGACGATACCGGTAGAAATGTAAGTCTTAGCATAAAAAGTAATTTTTGATTATGATTAACCAAATAGATTTTAAAATGATGAAACAAGTATTATTTCTTTTCACGGCAACAATGGTAGCTTTAACTTTCGGTAGTTGTGATCCTGACCCCTCGCCACCAAACCAAGAAGAAGTCATCACTACCGTGATAGTTAAGCTTACACCTGCATCAGGAGGCAAACAACTAGAATTTCGATTTACCGATCTTGATGGCGATGGAGGTAACGCACCAATAATCAAGGGAGACACCCTTGCCGTTTCTTCGATGTACAATGCTACAGTGCAGTTCTTAAATCAATCTGGAACACTAAATGAAGACATTACGGTTGAAATACTTGAAAAAGCAGCGGATCACCAAGTGTTTTACGCTAGTAGCGTACCAGAATGGATAAAATTTGCGTACAAAGACAAAGACAAAAACGGACTTCCCATTGGAATAGAAGGAACTATGACCACACTCTCTAAAAAAGGAAGTGGTTTATTAAAACTGACCTTGGTGCATGAGCCAAACAAATCAGGCACAGATGTTTCAATTGGAGACCAAACAAACGCTGGTGGAGAGACAGATATCG
>JANMMV010000472.1:0-2900 GCA_031373565.1 Saprospiraceae bacterium | reverse complement strand
TAGAAACTGCTACACATCGGCACAGCCTATGCTAGCCAGGTTAAACATTCCCACAAACATGTGCAGCTTTAGCAGCATAAACAAATCAACCAAATCAACCAAATTCACCAACTTAGCAATCACGTGCACCTTTAGCAGCATCCACAGTTATACATTTAAACAAATAAACAATTAAACGATTCACCAGTTAAACAAATCCCCAGTTAACAAATCAACCAAATTCTCCAACTTAACAATCATGTGCAGCTTTAGCGGCATCCCCAATCACGTGCAGCTTTAGCGGCATCACCAATTAAACAATTAAACGATTCACCAGTTAAACAATTCCCCAGTTAAACAATTCCCCAGTTAAACAATTCCCCAGTTAAACAATTCAACAACTCAACAAATCGATAACTTATCAATCATGTGCAGCTTTAGCGGCATCAGCAATCTTGTCACGTCTTTAGCGTGATCCGCAAATCAACAAATTAGCAAATCAACAATTCCCCAATCATGTGCAGCTTTAGCGGCATCCCCAATTAAACAATTAAACGATTCACCAGTTAAACAATTCCCCAGTTAAACAATTCAACAAATCAACCAAATTCACCAAATTAGCAATCACGTGCAGCTTTAGCGGCATCCGCAATCAAGTGCAGCTTTAGCGGCATCCCCAGTTAAACAATTAAACACTTAAACAATTAAACACCAAACACTCACTTAAACACCACCACCTTCTTATCAAACGGACTTAACGTCGTACCCATGACCTTGGCTTCTGCGGTAAGCGAATATGTCGAAGATACGTTGCTAGCTTTTTTCGCGAGTGCTACGAGACCACGTACCAAAAAATTATTGTCACCCATCTTGTCCATCTCAGATTTGCCAGTGATGAATGATAGCTCAAAGGGAACTTCCACGATATCGTTTTTAGAAATGGTAATCGGCTCTTTCAATGTCAAATCGCCGAGCGTATATTCGTTGATGAGTTTTCGTTCGCCGCGCCCACGGTGATATTTTTCGACAAGTGTCAAATGGATATTCTCAATGATATTTTTGTCGGATAGCGAGGTTAATTTTACTAAGCCTGCTATCTTTTTATCGGTCATAAGTATCTCTGCAGGAATGATTAGTTCCAACTTTACGCCTTCTATCCCAAGGATTTTTTTAACGGTTCCAAACATGAATGTTCAATTTTATATAAAATAACTACATTTACTTGACCCACGTTGCATAATAACGACTATCCGTCACTATTGATCGACGATCACAAGTATCTTTTGTGCCAGCTTTCACCCAACGGTACTACCCATTTCTGTAGAAAATCTCCTTTTGTTTGGACTAGATTGTTGAAAACAAAGGTGTCTTGATTGATATCTCCGTTGTTGTATGCCGTCGCTAGGTCGTAAAGATGGACAATGTGGATTTTGGAAACATCTTCTCCTTCCTCATCTTCTTGCTTCTCCATGTAGGCAACGTCTTGACGTCCAAAAAAATCTATCCCATACTTTTTCTCCAGTTCTTCTACAAAGTGCACCGATTTGTCAATCGAGCAACCGCTTGCGCCTGCATATCGCTCATCTACAAATATGGCTAGGAAGCGCTCATGAAATATATTGCCATAGGTATACAATCGTGCATTGTGGCTAGTCCATTGATCCAAAAAATGATATAGATCTAATCGTACACTTTCAATTTGATCGTCCGTCAGGCGTTCTTTGGCTTGATAAACCCATACTTTGGAGCTATTGTCTAAGGCTATAAGGTCAAGTATCATTTTATTGTAATAGAAATGTGATTTGAAAAGGTTTTAAACGACGCTTTGGAGGATCATTTCGGAAATGTCCATGACCATGATGTCGTCCTGCTTGTCTTTGGCTTTCATACCATCGGTCAACATGGTGATACAGAAAGGACAGTTGGCCGCAACATAGTTGGCATTAGAGTCGATGACTTCTTCTGCTCTTGCGACATTGATACGCGTATCTCCCGGTTCATCTTCTTTAAACATTTGCGCTCCGCCAGCTCCACAACATAGGCCTGTCGTACGGCATCTTTTGAGTTCTACTAGATCAGCGTCTAGTGCTAAGAGCAAATTTCGTGGTGCCTCATACTCGCCATTTACTCTGCCTAGATAACATGAGTCGTGGTAGGTTATTTTTTTTCCTTTGAAAGCGCCGCCTTCTACTTTGAGCCTGCCACTGTTCATTATCTCTTGCAAGTATTGGGTATGGTGTACAACTTCATAGGTACCACCTAGCGCGGGGTATTCGTTTTTGAGTGTATTAAAACAATGGGGGCAAGCAGTAACGATACGTTTGACTCCGTACGTATTGAGTGTCGTGATATTTTGAATAGCTAGCATCTGGAAGACAAATTCATTGCCGGCGCGTCGAGCAGGATCGCCTGTACACATTTCTTCATTACCGAGAATGGCAAAGGATATCCCCGCTTTGTCGAGCAACTGACTGAAAGCTTTGGTTACCCTCTGTGCTCTGGCGTCAAAACTACCAGCACATCCGACCCAAAACAAGACTTCGATTTCTTTGCCAGCGGATGATGCTTCGGCCATTGTATATACTTTCATACGTTGATTTTCGTTGATATTTTTGAATTATTTTCCGTTATCGTTATTAGCTTTCCATTTCATGGATCCATTTTTCTCTTTCGTCAGGGATCTGCCATACGCTACCACCGTTTTCCATGGCGGTAAACATGGGTGCCCAGTCCTTCGGTCCTGCTGCTTCGGTGAGGATTTCATATCTTCTCATTTTCAGGATAGGATCCAATGGATTGATCATCACAGGACAAGCTTCTACGCAAGCATTACAAGTGGTACAAGCATGGATCTCTTCACGGCTGATGTAATCAAAAAGTGATTTACCATCGTCATAATTCTCTTTTGTTAGGGTTTTAAG
>JANMMV010000423.1:0-2059 GCA_031373565.1 Saprospiraceae bacterium | reverse complement strand
GCATCCGTTAGCATTGATGACATAGTAGTCGCCGCTATTCTTTATCACAATAGAAGAAGTCGTCGAACCATTACTCCAGATACCACCTACATTTCCCGACAATGTCACACTATCTCCGACACAAAATGTCGTGGGACCATCAGCTACTATGGTCGACGCAGCTGGCGGTAACCCACCAGGTATATTGACGATATTCTCTGCCAACGAAATAGCACCTGCTGTCGATAGACCTCTACCATTTAATGCCGCACTTTGCAAAAGTCTGATCGCTCCTTGTACAAGCATGGTACCGACAAAAACAGAACTATCTCCTAAGGCTACAGCACCATTGATCTGCCAAAATACATTACATATAGAAGCGCCATTGATCAACTGCACAGAGGATAATTTTGTGGTGGCCAGGGCGCCATCTATCTGAAATATAAAACTTGCATTGGGATCTCCCTGTGCATCTAAAACCAAACTACCATTGATGGTGGAAGCTGCTCCCAAACAGTAAATATTGGGTGAAAGGGTTTGCCCACTTCCCATCGTAGTTCCGAGCACCAAGCCACAAGTGAGCCCATCCAAATACATATAAGCTGTCAATACATCTGCAGCAGCTTGGGCAGATACGGGGTCAGCAATATGCCTTGATCCTATCAGTGTTCCCGGTGGAAAAGCATTAAAAGCACCCACATTTGTACCTACATCTCCCGTCACCACAGTAGATGCACCCACATTATTGAATGCGCCCGCTGCTGTAAATAGAGCAAAATCTGCAGTTGTGCCTAAATTTATCGCTTGTGCCTGTAAGGTTTGGTGCGAGATAATCACTATACTTAATATAGTCAAGTTTTTAATGACTAAAGTCAATAATCTACACGTACCGGAAGCCACTTTTATACTTGAAGGTAACATAATTAATTCGTTTTTATTTTGAGAAATAACGCGATTAATTACTGTTTGGGGTAAGGATTGAAAGGACCGAATTTCAATCGTAATGCAAAGATAATAATTTTTTTAAATATTACATAAAATATTAATATATTTCACTTATTTATATTTTTGCCACATTTTATTTTAACCAAATTTGGCTCAATAGTTATTCATTTGTCTCTAAGATTTTAATCCTAATCCAATGTGAGTAAATTGTCTATCATGGAGGATATAATTTGTCGATAAATAAGAGCCATCGCCCCGTTGTTGGTGTCATTACTGCCTAAATTAAGTGAAACTGACTACGGAAAAACGAGGTTGTTGCTGCTCTACATAGGGCTTGCTTGGTGTGATGTAATACATTGATCATTATAATGTTAAGTCGATCTTTTGAATTTATATGTATGCCTAATTGGTCAATTCAACCTAAACCATTGCATTTAGCTTTCTGATTGGCTTTTGGCTTGTGCGTACTTCATATTCCACTGTTTTTTGGTAGTGTACCGTCGGTACCCTTTCACAATATGTTAATACATCTAGTCAAAAAATCGTGTGAACTCTATGCTCCTATTTTATGTTTTTCATATAAATAAAGATAAATGTCTACACTAGAGCTTAAAAAAAGGGTCATCGACAAACTGGAAGGAGTTGAAGATCCAACCTTGCAGGATGTTTTGTCGCTTCTTGAATTCCAGGAGAATAACGAAACATATAAGGTAAGTATAGCCGAAAAGAAAGCAATTGAAGAAGGTCTTAAACAAATAGAGAATGGAGAACTCTTAACGCACGAACAAGTCTCTGACGAAATAAATGCATGGCTAAAAGAATAATCTGGTCCGTCAAAGGAAAAGATGATAAGAAAGAAATTTTAGCTTATTGGCTAAAACGTAATCGATCTTTTGTTTATCCAAGGAAACTAAATAAATTACTTGACGACGCAATCATTCAACTAGCAATCTATCCATACCCGAGGAGAAATACTGATATAGTCGACGTATATGTTAAAATCGTTAGAGATTATAAAATCTTTTTTAAAGAAGACAATAATTCAATTCTCATCGTTGCAATATGGGATACTAGACAAGATCTCCAATCTTTGAGAGCGATTTTGGATAAGTAATTCTCCCCCCCCTGCTAGCGC
>JANMMV010000396.1:0-3979 GCA_031373565.1 Saprospiraceae bacterium | reverse complement strand
TAAATGCTTTGATGGCAAATTGGTCATACGCGGTAGTAAATATGACTTTAAAGTGAGGTCCTTTGGTCTGACCCAATACATCGAAACCATTGACTTTGGGCATTTCAATATCCAAAAAAACGACTTGTGGATTGAGCGCTTTGATAGCAGCGACACCTTCCTCTCCACCTTGACATAACTTGAGTACTTGTACACCGGGACAATAATTTCTCAATTGCATCGATAACACATCTAATGCATTCCTTTCGTCATCTATAACTACTGCTGTCATCTCTTTCTGGTTTTGTGGTGTCAAAATAGGGTATTAACTCCTTGGACTAGCTATGATTTTTTGTCGGCAAAGTCAATATAACTTTTGTTCCAGCGCTACTCCCATCTTCATGATACAAGTCTTCAATCTTTAATTCTGCTACTTTACCTGTCAATTCTGAAAAATATTTAATCCTATCATTGGATATTTGCGAACCGAAAGATTTCTTTTTTAAGCTTTGTTTGCTTTTCATTTCTTCTGCCATCGTACGTCCCACGCCATTGTCTTCGATGACCACCTGAATCGTTTGATCATCCAGTTTGATCATGTTTATGGATAATTGACAGCTGTCTTCTTTGTGCATCAAGCCGTGCCAAATAGCATTTTCTATATGTGGCTGTATCACCATAGATGGAATTAGCCAAGAGTCATTGACATCTTTTGCCTTTATGATGGTATATTCAAATTTATCACTAAATCTAAGCCGCTCCATGTCAATGTAGTATTTTAGCATATCCAATTCACTGGATATCGTAACGAATTCTTGGTTGCTGTGTTCTAATATCAATCGGATGAGTCTCGAAAATTTAGTAAGGTATTGTGATGCAGCATATTCATCATTTTCAAAGATAAACTTTTGAATACTATTCAGCGAATTAAAGATAAAATGTGGGTTCATCTGTGCCCTAAGCGCTTTCATTTCTATCTCATTGATCTTTTTTTGATAATCATTAGTGAGTTTAGCTTCACTTTTAATTCTATTCGTTTTTAACCGGTAATAAAAATAGATGAGCCCTAAAACACCCATGCTCAACAATAAAACAAACCACCACGACTTATAAAAAACGGGCTGAATAGAAAAATATACTTTTTGAAGATGTGGATCCCAGATACCTTCGTTGTTTGAACTTTGAAGGCTAAATGTATAAGTGCCCGACGGTAGCCTTTTGTATTCCACAAATGGTTCGGCAATCGTGATCCAGCCAGTGTCAATGCCGTCTAATTTATATTTATACTGATTATTATGGCTATTATTAAAGCATAAGTTAGTAAATGAGAAGCTTATATTATTTTCATTGTAGAAAAATGAAAAGGCCGTATCTTTTTTTAAAGGCACATGTATTAAATCCCTTTCATTTACTTTGATCGAAGTAATAATCGTAGGACGAGTTGTTGTATTGATAGGATTATCTGTAAAATCCAACATCTGAATGCTAGGATAATTATTAAAAGTCAGCATGTGGTCATTCTCTCCCATCTGCGCACTATAGCCCAATTTCGGAAACCCTTCTTTTTTATCTTTCGATGTTAAACACTTAAATGTCTTGGTATCAAAAAGATAAAATTTATCTATATTCATAACCCACATTCTATTTTCTGAATCAAGCACCAATTCACTCACATTGTTATTCGCAATACATGAATTGTCCTTATTGAGCATCTTCCAAGATTGTTTCAAAGGATCATAAATGATGACACCATTATATAATGTACTAATCCAAATCTTCCCACTTCTGTCCAGTTCCATATCTCTTACAAATTTCAAAATATCGTTGTTCACAGTGGAATTATTTTCCCATGCTAAACCGATTTTTTGACTTTTCAAATCCAAAGCATATAGGTTTTTTTCGCCACCTAGATAAAGACTTCCATCGTGGTAACAAAAGGGAATCAGACTATAGGACGATATGTCATTTTTATTTTTTAAATAGACGAATATATCGATAGTATCTGCTCTTTTTGTATAAAAATCAAAAATATAAACCGTAGAAGCATTAACACCTACAGCTTTATTGTCACCGATTTTATAAAAGTATTTTACTCCTGCAATGCTCTCAAACTTTCCGTTTATTTTAAATTTAACAGGAGTGAATTTATGCGTATTCATTTCATATGTAAAAACTTCATTGGCTGTCGTAGTATATATTTGCCCATCATTCATCTTTACTATATCAAAAACCAATGGGCTATTATTTAAATGATTATTGATTATGCGATACTTTCCTGTATGCTGATTAAAAAGCCCAATCCCGGTTATTCCAGAGCCGCAAAAAGCAAAAATACTGTCATTCAATCTGATGTTGCGATAGGGCTCTACGTTGATTCCTTTTTCGTTGATAATAGAGTCTATGAGAACCATCTTTCTATTTTGATGGTACAATACATTACAATACTCGTGAATAGATGATCTCCACAAATTTCCTTCTCGGTCATTTAGAAAATTGTATGCACTAACTCTATTTTCGAAATCGCCTTTCTCTTGCGGAAAATATTGGTAGGTTTTATTTACTTTATTGTAAAGAATATGTCCACCCATCCCTGATAGAATCAAAGTTTGCGGGTTAAAATGGTGTACTTTTACTATGTTGTGATTAAATGGCTTACCATTGACAAAATAGGGGAATTTATTTTTTGAGCGAGCGCCAGACGACAGATGATAGGTGATAAGCCCATCAAAACTTGCTATGTAGATGTAATCATCTTCATGTACAACATCCAAAAAGGATTCGTCTTCAAGTGCTTTAATTGATCGCAAATCTCCATTTATTAGATTTTTAAATACTACATATTTAGGAAATATTAGACTCAAATAATCCTGGTTGCTGGATTTTAAAAAAGCATATCTATTTTTACTTACACTATCGAGCCTATATTGTGAAGTTATGTCTTTAACACTTTTATCAGGGATAAAATATTGAAATAAATCTCCGCCAACAGAAAATATAATTTCATCCTTCGCAATCTTGGTTTGATTTTTCTGAGAGACAATGTTCATTGGATATTTTTTCGCATCAAACCATCGGTGAAAAGTGTAATCACTGAGATCAAGGTATTGAAAATCGGTAAGAGACATTAACCACAACCTGTTATAAACACTATCATACAATATCTCGGTCAGTTGATTAGAGATATTGTAATGCTTGGTATCTATCGGGCTCTTGATTTGGACAAACTTATAACCATCGTATCTGTGAAGGCCATTATCCGTCCCAACCCAGATAAATCCATCTTTATCCTGAGCCATGCCAAACATAGTGCTAGAGCGTATGCCATCACGTTCGTCAAAATTTCTGTATGTATATTTAATCTTCTGGCTATGGGCATTCAAACCCGCCAAAAACATAAATACCATTATATAAAAAAGATCTTTCAAACCTTGACTTGTGTTGTGCAAATGTAAATAATTATTTCGATTTTCGGTTTACGTTCTTTTGATCAAAATGTGTTTATTGGTTGTGAAAAATCTTAATTACAACAACTGTAGGTAACTATTCAGCTATACAAATGCTGCATTGGATTTTGTCATGATTTTTGCAACTTTCAGGCAAAAATAACGCCAAAATCAAATGGCTTTTTTATGTATAACCACGGACTTCATCCGTGGTTATACATATTTAACCCGTATGGGGTTTTAGCTGAATTTTCATATCTGTTGGTAACTATTGTTTTTCAACCTTCAAGTTATGGATCACTCCCTCTTTTACTACCACATCTTGACAAGAAGCACCTATGATGCTTTTGAATAAGTTGAGACCAAAAAGCTTACCAGCATATTTAGCTGACAAAATGATGTGGTCGCCCTTATCTTCAAATTTTGTGATCTCAAAATAGAAATCTGTTTTCTGGGTATTCGCAACACCATCTTTCCAATTGGAAATAAGGCAAGCATTTGCTGGAATTCCATCTTTACTGCCACTGACTACGAGCTCATAATTCATTTTATCCAAT
>JANMMV010000306.1:0-3637 GCA_031373565.1 Saprospiraceae bacterium | reverse complement strand
TAGATTTTCTTGCACCGGGGATAGACTCACGTGCTTTCGTACATAGTCTGCAAGGCAATATAGCTTTAATTGATAAGCCAAATGAGTCTTATCGACTATTTGCTTCGATGAGATCTGATCTTGCACAATACAATTTTATAGATGAACAGTTGGATAGAAAATTATTACAAGTTGGTGGTTCCAAAAGATGGTCATTTAAACAATGGAAAGCGCAAGTAGCTATAACCCAAGATTGGCTCGATACCAAACGGCAACCAATCACCGGTAATGCACAAGTACAATATGATCACCTCGTCTTTCGGGTCGCTCGTACTTACCTTCCACCAGGATTAAACGATCTTTACTGGCCTGATGGAGGCAATCCTTCTTTACAAAGTGAGCGCTCCGTACAAGGAGAGATAAATTATAAATGGTCAAGCATAATAGAAGGACAAGCTAGCATTTATAGCAACTGGGTCAATGATTGGATACAATGGACCCCAAATCAATCCGGCCGATGGTCACCGACCAATCTCCAAAAAGTACAGTCAAGCGGGGCAACCTTGTCCCTAGCAAAAAAAGTCGTGAGAAAAAGTCATACTTTTCGTTTATCAACTGAATCATCGTACACTTCGGCAACTATCACTAAAAATGACAGAAATCCTTCCCTTGTGGGACAGCAATTGATCTACATTCCACGATGGAAAAGTGTTACTAGCGCTTCGTGGACCAAAGGGATGCATTACGCGTCTTGTCAATGGATATGGACAGGTAGGAGATTTGAAACAACCGAAAATACTTCTTACATCCCCGCTTACCACATGCTAAATCTGCATTACAAATTAACACACAAAAATTCAGCGTGGCAATTGACTATCAATAATGTGACCAATACCCGATATCAAATAGTGAGATATTTTCCGATGCCGGGTATCAACTCATCGCTATTATATACCTATGATTTTCCATTTTCAAAAAATATTAACAATTAAATCAATTTATACAATGAGAACTATTTTCAAACTATTATGGATATCTATAATCGCCATGATTACAATATCATCTTGTCAGCCCGATGATGATGTTACACCTATTTCATCGACTTTTGCTAAAGGCGTATTTGTCGTAAACCAAGGTCCGTTTCAAACAGGAACAGGCACCATAACTCACAAAGCTGATAACGTCATCGAGCCATCACAAGATGTATTTGCGAAAGCCAATCCAGGTCTAGTACTAGGTAACATCGCGCAGTCGATGATCAAGCATGGTGATAGATATTATATCGCAGTCAATAATGCAAACAAGATAGTCGTCGTTGATCTGGATTTCAAATTGATAGGAACCATCGATGATGTAAAATTACCTAGATATTTTGCTTCAAACGGTTCCAAACTATATCTAACGATTTGGGGTGCTGATTTCCAGTCTGGAGAAGTATTAGAAATAAATACTACATCCTTAACCATCGCAAATAGTATCAAAGTCGGCAATGCACCTGAGCAAATGATGATAGATGGTATTGAACTTTACGTTACTATTTCTTCGCCGTACGGAGGGGATTCTAAAAATGTCGCCATCATCAATACATTGACCAATACGCTGACTAAAACTATCACAGTAGGTGATAGTCCAACAGCAATCACAAAAGATAAAAACGGCGCGATATGGGTTCTTTGCAGCGGTAATTATGCATTCAATCCCGCTGATAATACAGCTGGCGCGCTTGTCAAAATAGGTAATCCAAATGTAACTTTTCCACTCCCTAACGGAGCTTCTAGTCTAGTAACCAACGTAACAAAAGATGAGTTATTTTTTACAGTCGGCAATAATGTAAATAAACACAACATTGCTAGCACAACATTTATTAATACAACGGTTTATACTGGTTCATCATATGCCATCGCTGTTAATAAAGACAATGTCCTGCACATAGCAAATCCGGGTGATTTTGCGTCTAATGGCACAGTCGAAACAATAGATCTTAGCACTGCTGAAAAATCGACCTTCAAAGCTGGCATTATTCCTGGATTCTTATACTTTAACGATTAGTCGAATAAGTTATAAACAGTCATTCTATCTTATGCAATCCAAAAATCTAATGTCAATGCTCGCATCACAAAAAAGCATAAATCAACAAGTCATTAAATAATTTCATTATTGATTTAAAATAATTGATTTAAAAAATGTAAAATTACATCCCAATGTAAGTATTACCTTTAGAGAAAACCACAAAACCACCAATATAATACGATGTCAAATCCTATAGGCCAAGTCATAAAACAAGATAAATTTGAAAGCCCCTACCACAAGGCCATCATCAATCTTTTTTACACTTCAAACTTTGTTAGAGATATTCATTCCAATATATTCAACGAATTCAATCTCCAAAGTCAGCATTTCAATGTCTTGAGGATTCTGAAAGGTAAATACCCCGATTTTGTCCAACCTAGATATATCAAAGAAGTAATGCTAGACAAGGGATGCGATCTTACCAGACTACTAGACAAATTACAAAAATTAGGATATCTAAATCGCTCTTTTGATCCCAGCAATAAAAGAATCGTTAATTTGCAATTGACGGATTCCGGCTTGAAACTTATCACAAAAATGAATGTGGCATTACAAAAATTAGATATTGAATTCAAGCAAAATATGTCGGATCAAGAGTACGAGCAGTTGAGCTGTTTACTAGATAAAATGAGAGGGTAAGGATAGGACTCCTGCTCAAAAACGAAATATACTAACCTTCAAAATTGAAAGAGATCGTAAATATCTGGGATGCAACTTTCTCCAAGACTCGAGATTCGTTTAGGTTTTTGTCGTAAATCAACAAATTACCGAGTCCTTTAGAAAACTTAATTTCTGGAGAAAAAATAAAGTATGGATAAAACATTTGTATGCCCAAGCCCACTTCATATTGAAAATCATGTGGAGCCATTCTTATTTGTGAGCGCCGAGACCTAGAATTGCTCTGGACATCATATCCGTACTTGAGTCCAGCTACTACAAATCCACGCTTATCTTTGTAAGGTTGTGACTTGAATCGCACATGAAAAGGCATTTCAAAATATACAGATTCGATCGTGCGACCTACGACAAGCTCACTGCCCCCGAACACGCACGGCTGCTGCCCGGCCTCATTCGGTTTGCCGGCGAAGGCTCTGCCAACATCGATGGGCCACGCACTCAACCGAAATACGCGAACATCACCGTTCAAGTGTGGGGTCCACTCGGTGTCGTTCGATGGCATGAGACGGGCGCATCGGGTCAAAAGACGTGGCTGACCCGCGTGTTTGCAAAGACAGGAGCGGGCTGGCAGCAGGTCGCGACCGCGAGTAGCCTTTCCGGAGACCCGGCGATCGTGCCTTAGCCGACGCTGACCTGATACAGACGAGGCCACTTCTTGCCAGTGATGAAAATCCGGCGGGTGGCCTTGTCGTACGCGATCCCGTTGAGCTCGTCGGCCGGAGGCATTCGCTGCGAGCGCGGATAGAGCGACGACAGATCGATCCACGCATCGACCTCACCGGTCTTCGGCGAAATCCGCGCGATGCGGTCGGTCAGCCACACGTTCGCCCAGATCTCGCCTTCAATCCACTCGAGCTCGTTGAGATTCTTGACCGGCTTGCCGGCGTCGAGCACGCGCAGCTGTGTTTGT
>JANMMV010000288.1:0-10277 GCA_031373565.1 Saprospiraceae bacterium | reverse complement strand
GATGCCAAAAGCAAGCAACAATGAAGAAACCAAAATAGCGATAATGATCATTTGTAAAAATATCCCGACAAAATAACGAATCAGAAGTATACTTGTCTCGTCGATCACCTTTATCGTTTGTGCTTCGTATACGCTGGGAACAATCGCTTTGATGATGTCTGCAAAAAGTCCTTGTTCCCGAAGGAAAAAGAAGCAGATAAAAAAGATTGAAAAAAGGGCCACTAATATGTCACCTGAGCCTGTAAGTAATTGATTGACAATAGCCTGAATTTGCCTAGGATTTAGGTAAGATTCTAGTTGACTTCGAAGGAAAGAAAAGAACTGCTGTGGCTCCTTAGGCTGCTCATTGATCGCTTTTGGGACAGTTGCTTTAGGAATATGAATATGTATAGCGATGTTTTTGTTTTGGGTAGTGTCATTAACGACGACTATTGAATCTGAAAGAACGATTTCATCATTTGATTCCTTCACTCTTTTGTCATTACTTGCTAACTGATCTGTCTTAATATCTCTGGAGATCATTAATTTTTTGTCAACCAACCATTTTTCCCAGTCTTTGATAGGCTCTTCAAGGATTTTGACAACTTTACCGTAGTCTATTTTGCTAAGATTTTGCACTTGATTGACAAGCGGCGGTATAAAGAACCAAATCAATCCAAAAAATCCCATCAGGAACAAAATTAAAGTAACAAATGACGCTGCATTTCTACCTATATATTTCTTCATCCATAACATGATAGGTGCGCCTATCATCGATAGGACCCAAGCGATCAATATATAAGTGACTATATCGCTCAGGTAATGGATAATAGCCGCAAAAATCACTAATGATATGCCGAGTACTACATATTTCGGATTTAACTTCATACTACAAAATTAATCATTCTAGTGTTATCATCACAAAATTTGTCAATAATTGCTAAATCTGGCTGGTATCGCGTCATGGAAGACAATTAGCGCATCTTTTTTATTCAACGTGCCTTGATTATACTATATCATTGTATCTTTGGCTTCATTAAATTATAACCTATGCGTTTTATTAACACAGTATTATTTGTAATCTTGGTTTCAGTGTCAAGTTTTGCACAATTGAAATCTTACAACACTACTTTTTTGTCAAATGTTAAGTTTCCAGATGCGACTAGTGGCATGTGGGGCTTTACGCAAGACGGGATCGATTATGCTGTCATCGGTACGGAAAAACGTACGATGGTCTTTTCAATTGCGGATCCAAAATCCCCAGTTAAGGTATATGATATTGCCGCTGCCAATTCTATTTGGCGCGAAGCGAGATACCATAAAAAGCATATTTATGTAACTAATGAGCAACCAGGTGATGGAATCGTGATTATTGATATGACTGATGTCAGTAACATAACGCATACTAACTTTAGACCTAAGATAACTTTAGGCGCAGATGTAGACAAAGAGATAACTGATTGTCATGCGATCAACATGGATTCCAAAGGTTTGTTATCGCTTACAGGTTGTAATGTTGGCGTTAAAGGTGTCTTAATGTTTGATGTTGATGCCGACCCCAAGAATCCCAGATATTTAGGTGCAACCAATCTCGTATATGCACATGATACTTACAATGATGGAGATACGATGTATGTTTCTGAAATATCAGCAGGTAGACTGGGTATTTATAATATCAAAGATAAGGCTAATCCAACTTTGATCTCTGCCACGACTACATCGAAGGCGTTTACGCATAACGCATGGACAAGTGTAGATAAAAAATATATCTTTTCAACGGATGAAAGAGAAGGTGCCTGGGTGGATGCATATGACATCACAGATTTAACTAATCTCGTGCTTGTGGATAGATATCAGATCAGTACTAATTTGAGATCTATACCTCATAACACATATAACAATAATGACTACTTAGTCACTTCATGGTATACAGAAGGGATCAGGATCATAGATGTGCACAGACCCCAGAATATGGTAGAAGTGGCTGGCTACGACACTTGGGAAGACCCATCCATATGCCACGCAGGTTTTCATGGATGTTGGGGAGTATATCCTTTTGCCCAAAATAATCTAGTTTTCGGTAGTGATATTGAAAATGGTTTGTATGTGATAAGTGTAGATTACAAGCGTGCTTGTTATTTTGAAGGTAAAGTATTTGATAGCGCGGGCAAGCCAATAGTTGGTGCGAAGGTTGAGATCATATCTAATCAACTCAATGGCGATGTAACAAATGCCACTGGAGAATTTAAGACAGGGCTTGCTGAAGCGGGTACATATACAGCACTCATCACACATCCAGATTATGCCACAAAGGAAATTTCGTTCAATCTAGTGAATGGCGAGATCACACTCGTTGATGTTACAATGATTAAAGAAGCCCCTGCAACATTGAATGGCACCATTGTTAACACGCAAACGGTCGGTGTAGCTGCAAAAATGGTTTTGTCAAATGCAGTCAATACCTTTGATATATCAACGGATGCAACGGGCGCAGTAGCGCAAGCAAATTTCAAACCGGGTACCTACACGTTAAATATCTCATCGTGGGGATTTCAACCTATTTATGAAGAAAATGTAGTGATTGATGCAGGTAGTATTAAGACCTTAAACTACCAACTTCAACCTGGATTTGCTGATAATTTTGAGTTAGATAATGGATGGTCCATCGTCAACGGTGGTAATCCAGTAGGAGCATGGTATAGAGGAGTGCCTAGACAAACCGTCTGGACAAACGGACTTACAGCAGCGCCCGCTACAGATAGTCCTGATAAGGGAAGCAGAGCTTACATAACAGGCTCTGCGGGAACGCCAGGAGCAAGTTGTGATGATCTAGATAATGGGAAGACGGCTATTTATTCTCCGGTAATGGATTTGACTAAATTTACAAGTCCCGTATTAAGCTTTGATGGATGGTTCTTCAATGCTGGTGGCAATAGTCCGATAAATGATACCATGACAATAAGTATTTTTGATGGTGTGAATACAGTTGCAGTAGAAAAAGTATATGGCATAACTGGAAAATGGAATGAATATCGTCAGATCCAACTTAAAAACTTCGCAACGCTCAATAAGACCATGCAACTCGTTGTCACAACAGAAGATATGCAATCATCAGGACATATACTTGAAGCCGGTTTTGATAATTTTTCTATTACAGAAGGATTTTCTAGCAGTAATGACGTCAATCTCTATGATCTGACAGTAACGCCAAATCCTGCCAATGATTTTGTTTACATCAGTTTAGGAAATAAGACAGCCAATGTTTCAAATAAATACGTGATCACTAATGCATTAGGACAAAATGTAATGGCTGGCAAATTTGGATTTCATTCAGAAGTGCTTTCCATTCAAGATTTGTCAGCTGGATATTATATTATCAACGTGGATGGTCACAAGCCAGTAAAGTTGGTTAAGTTATAATCAACAACAACAGGTAATAAAAAGCAAAGGCAGTCTAGATGTAGGCTGCCTTTGCTTTTTATTAGAGTTCGTACCGTTAGATCATTTATCTTTGTTTTCATACCTGTTGAAATTGTAGGTATAAACTTCTTATTTAGTATGCTTTGCGACATTATGTTGTTTTTATTTGTGGATATTTATAATTTAATATAGATTTGTAATGAGAAAGATAGCTACTAGTGTGCAATGGTGCTGCTGACTCTGAATTAAACCAAATAATATAACAATTTTAAATTCTATTTTATGAAAAACAGTATTTTATTCTTCCGAAATTGGGGGGGCGATATTTAGTGTTGTCTATTTTTTCTATTTATGTGATTAATGCTAGCGGTCAAGATTGCATTCACGATCTCGTGCATTTATATGATTACAATGACGGAAGTCGGTCAACAAGTTGCAACCCAGCAGCGCCAGCATTTTTTGAAATTCCAGTGGCTTTGCATGTGCGACCAGATGTAACAGAAAGCATAGCTTATCCGACAGATATTGATCTTTTGCTTTTAATTGATAAAGTAAATGAAATATTAGCACCAGAAATAGGTGGCGAGCTAATTACTCATAATTTTAAACTTGTTCCAATTCGAAATCCATTAAATTGTAGTTCCATTTCATTTCGTCCGTCAGAAAAAATTACTAATATTGATATTTCTACTCCTTCAGAAGCTATATTGAAGTCAGTAAATCGTTTAGATTATAAAAAAGTGCTAAACATATATTTTTATAGGACAATTAATGCAGTTAATGGTGTTACTCAGGGATTAGGAGTAACTTATAATGCAAGTGACCCGCTTTTACCGGATCTTGACGGTATTGTAATATCAAAACAAAGTGTGGATGGTATGGCGTTGACTTTAGCTCATGAATTCGGTCACTATTTAGGTCTTGAGCATGTGTGGGGAACCCGAGAAAGTACAAATGTAAATAACCACGATAATAATAATTGTCATTCAGAGTCAGAAGGATGTTTCAAGGGTGATTTAGTAGAAGATACCCCAACATGTAGAAATAACAATTTTTTTGATATTAATGAGCAGCTCATTATTAAGCCTTATAATTGTGATTACGTAGCTGATCCCTTACTAGAATGGGGAGATTATGGCCCTTTTTTTTGCCAAAATGGAGACCCATATCCATGTAATAATTTGATGAGGCAGGGAAGTGGTAAGTGGAAGGAACTTACTCCCGGACAAAGAGGTAGAATGCAATATCATTTGGTCAATTTTAGACCAAACCTTGGCAATTATTCAAACTCGTGTTTGGAATGTGAAGAGAATTGTGAATACTGCGTTTATGGAACTCCACAGAATCCACCGCCAAGTGAGGCAGCTGACTTATGCTCTCAATGTAGTCCTTTACATAAACTGTTTAAACAGACGAATATTTCTGGAAATGTGCAAATTAATCAAGCTTCACTGGTCAAAAATATAATTAATATTCTTCAGAATGGGACGCTAACAATTAATGCCGATGTTTATTTTACAAATGACAGCTACATTAATATAAAAGCTGGAGGAACATTAATTGTGAACGGGCTTGGACATTTAACTGCGTGTAGTAGCGTATGGCCGGGAGTGACAAATAATGGAACTATGTCGATTAATGGTGGCGGTACAATAAGCAAGGCCAAATGGGGTGTTTACAGTAGTGGGCCTTCTGGTGGATGGCTTGATTGTGATGGCGCTAATTTTATCGATAATCAAGTGGGTTTAGTCTTTTTTTCGGGTGGCGGAACTTTTGCGAACTCAACATTTATTGGCGGAACGATAGGAGCTTACATGTATAAGCTAGCAGCAACGGATTTCGATAATTGTCATTTTAGTTTTCAAAGCTATCGAGGAATTTCTGCAACAAATACACCATTGTTTATATTTAATAACTGTACATTTGAAGGTGCTGAAAACGGTATTGGTCTTACTGGCGTTTCACCAAATGTAGTTTTTGCAGATATTGGAAATAACAATTCAATTCCTAATTTATTTAGAAATAATCAACGAGGCGTTACGTCATCTAATGCTAATGTTGTTTATCAAAACAATAATTTTGACAACAATACTTGGGGCTTGTACCATTCTGGTCAAAACGTTTTCCAAACCAGTAGAAATTCCTTTTCTAATAATGATTATGCTGAGGGCATTTATAATGCGGGAACAGCAACTAACTCTTCTTTCAAAAATACATACACAAGTGACGTAGGCATATTTCCTTGGCAAAAAAACGATCGGTACACATTCTTGACGAACTGTTTCACATCAAAATATTGGGATGTAAATGTTGCCACGGGTAGCCAAATATCTACATCGCAAGGTTCTCTCCAAGGAGCTGCGTCAAATTGTTTTACTCAAAACATCAATCAAGACTTTATCTGTCAATCGCCTACAACAGTGCAGTATTATGTGCCTGATCCTTCATTAAATGCGGCCAAATGTATGTACCCAGTTACATCAGGAAATTATACCACTCCTTTAGCTAATATATTTAATGCTGAATGTGGTCAAGCTAACCAAGTTGTTGTTAGCGAATATGATTATTTAAGCAAAATGAAATGTGATAGTCTACAACTTAATAGGGCTATAGATAGCTTAAAACTAATAGTTAAGCAAATCAAAATCAAACCTTTGCCACTGAGTAATGTAGACAAATGGAAACTGTCTCGCACAGATAGGCATTTAGTATATGCGCTGAACCAATGGGCTTGGTGTTTGCGTAACAAAGGCAAATTTAACCGACTTAAGGCGTGGTACCAAGATTGGGCGAAATTGTATCCAGAAGAAACTTATGCCAAAATAAAAGCAGCCGAAGTTACCTCGTTACTAGGAAATAGGACCTTAGCTTATACGATGCTTGACAGCATTTCTATGGTAGATAATAGTAAAACCAATATAGTAGAAGCAATAAAACTAAGTATATCATTGATTGACGATGCACATGATAATTCATTTACACTGGAAGGATTTACAAATTTACAAGATGCAATCAAAGCAGCATATCCGTTAACCACAAGCCAATTAAGTTTGCTTAGGTCAGTAGCAGCAACAGACGATCCTGATTCGGCTTATGGTAGATCTTTACTTTCATTTATTACAGGTGAAAATATTGAACCAATAGTACCTATGCCGATTACACCAAGGTCACGACAAGCTTTAAATGTGGACTTACAAAGTAGATCGATAACGATCTATCCTAATCCTGCTCAAAATTCTTGTTCCATTGACATTGTTAATAAGAATATTGAAGCAAAGTATACTTTTAAAATAGCCGACTTGATGGGGAAATTGGCTGAAAGTAAGGAAATAAATTCGACTAATGAGATCGATCTTAGCAAATTAGCTGATGGTATTTATATCATTCAGATAATGATCGATAACAATCCGATACATGTTCAGAAATTGGTTATTCAAAAACTATAATCTTTATGAAAATTAAGATATTATTATTAATACCCTTGGGCATCTTCATGATGCCCAAGGGTTTTGGTCAATTTTTCAGTAGAGTTTACTTCAATGAAAATAATGATGTCCTAAGAGGTCGCAATTTTTCAATTATTCCACTTGATTCAACTTCTTTTGCAATAAATAATGGCGTTAACTATATTGACAATAGTCGTGAGATTCATCGACTTTGCACTTATTCGGCCGAGGGGGACATATTGGTGGATCGTAGATTAAATGATGAGCGGTGGGCATTTATTACTGGAGAAGCTTTGAAGGAGCGGAATGATTCATTATTTCTACTCTCACAATCATCTGATGAAAATGAATGGTTTTTAGAAGTTTATAATAAGGGTGGAGCACTTATATTAGAAAATTCTTTTGATATTCCACTTGTTAGAGAAGATGATTCTAAGCCTGTTGGGATAGAATTTGTTTCAAGAGGGGAAATGATTCTATGGGGTTATGGTTATAATCCAAATGATAACGGTGATGTGATAAGAAGAAAGGTCATGTGGCTGCGATTGGACAGAAATTTTGACCTTATCAGTGGTCCGAATTATGACTATGTGAAAAGTGAATTTTTTCAAAATTACATTGTTGATTCAGGTGTAGATATTGATGGTAATTTTGTTTACGTGCATGAAAAAACTTTTCAAGGTGACGCAACTTACAATATAGTTTCAAAAATTGACAGCAATGATAGCATCTCAGTATTAGCGAAAATAAAGCTTTTAACAGGCTCACGGGGTTTTCCACAATTTGCAATTACCCGCGACGGTGAAATAATCACTGCTTCGGACATTAGGGCATTAGGGCCTTCTGGGATGTTTCAAATGATCAAGATGGGTCGAGATGGCAAAGAAGAATGGAGGGTAGAAATACCAGAACTTTTTGGCCCTGTATTTGGTCCAGGTTCTAATTATCCAAATTTAAACCAGGTAGAAGTAAATCGAATACGAATGGCTAAAAATGGAGATATCTTATTTGCAGGAAATAATGCATTTATCGATAGCTTTTATTTTCCGAAGTATAAAAGGAATTTCCAAGTAAGCGATCTTAATGCTTCATTCTTTGGGAGAATGTCACCTGACGGAACGCTTAAATGGTTGCATAATATGGTATCCCTGAAAAACACATCGGACGGAAGGCTTATTTTCATTTTTGATATAAACGAAGCAGCAAATGGAGATTTGTTGTTAGCAGGTAGTAGAGGGAGAACAGATACGCTAGATTTTAAATCTGATGCCTGGGTAATGAGAGTTGGGGAGAATGGGTGTTTTGATCGGATGTGTAGTCATGTTAAGAGATATTGGTATTTTCCTGACGAATTTCCTTACTATTCCACCGATATTAGCGAGACAATTGTACACCCTTTAAATATTCGCCCTAATCCTACTAATAGTTATATTGAAGTAGATTTTCCTTTTAATACTGACGTGCCTTTCCATTACGAGATTAAAAACATGTTGGGACAACAAATTGAAATCGGTATTGAAAACGATGGCGCTTTTAGATTAGATGTAAATCATTTGCTTAGTGGTGTCTACATACTTGCCATTAAAGATGGTCAAGGGAAGCGATATCAGTCGAGATTTGTGAAAGAATAGAGTTTAGTGTTTAGTCAACCATTCTATCTTCTATCTTATGCCCATTTAAGTATTGACTCACCTCCATCATTCGATTGCCTTGAGGCTTGAAAGTCAATATTTCTATACAGCGCCCGTCTCCACAAGCGATGAAAAGTCTGTTTTTATCCACGTGCACTTTGCCAGCCGTTTGATCTTGTAGGTCTGACTTAACGGCTTGGTATATTTTGAATTCAATAGCCCCTATGCTGCACCATGCGCCTGGAAATGGGGATAATCCTCTGATGAAATTATAGACTTCATCTCGAGATTGAGTGAAGTCGATCTTGCAGTTGTGATGAAAGAGTTTCGGAGCATGGCTCGCTACATCATCATTTTGGACTACGTATTGAACATCACCGTTCTCCAATAACTGAACGGTCTCAAGCATAGTGGTTGCGCCTAAAGCCATCATTCTATCATGAACCGAACCCGTATTTTCGTCTGGCCCTATTGATAACGTAGCTTGACGGATAATGTCACCCGTATCTATGGCATGTTTTAATCTGAAAGTTGTTACCCCTGTCTCTGTCTCGCCATTAATGACAGCGTGATGTATAGGTGCAGCACCCCTATATTTTGGAAGCAAACTTCCGTGGAGATTGATAGTACCCATCGCTGGCATATCCCACACAACTTCGGGCAACATTCTAAATGCGACCACTACCTGTAAATCTGCTTTATAACTCCGCAGTTGCTCTAGAAATTCCGGTGATTTGAGATTGGTAGGTTGCAAGACATCGATACCAGCTTCTACAGCATATTTTTTGACATCGGATTGTAATAATTGCTTGCCGCCACGTCCTCCTAAGCTATCCGTTGCAGTGATGACAGCGACCACATCAAAGCCATTTTTGATTAAGATATCTAGACAAGGCACCGCAAATGCTGGTGTTCCCATGAAAATTATTCTCACGTACGTTTGTATTTTACTGCGAAGGTGAGAAATTTTTATCTATTTTTGAATGAAACCAGTTACACTTATGTATCGAAGATCGATATTAACGACTCGCAAATGTCAGTTTATAAGCCGGAAGCTATGCATCAAAGTGTTGGCAAAAGTAGTACATATTAGTCTAAATAGCTGACGACTAAATGGGCTTTGGTATCTAGGATGCCTAACTCTTTAGCGACTGCTGGGCTGACAAACAGTGATATATCTTCATTGTAGGTGCCACTCGGGATTTTGCCCAAAACCTTTGCATTTACCTTGCTCTTCAGCATTGGAAAATAGATCAGGATGGTACTTCCTATTTTCGCGTCATTATGAAGTACATATAGACTTTTGCTTTCCGAACCGTTTTTGTCCCACATGGCGACGACGGATTTTGTAACTACTTTATGACTTTCTAATTCGTCTTCAACTACTTCTGGCTTATCAGTCGTTGGTAGTTTTGGCTTTTCGCTAGTGATCTGTTTTATGGACGTAACATCCTTTCTCACAAGGGTGGCTGGCGCATTATTCTCTTTTTTCGAAGTTGCAATCGACTTACTTGCGCTACTATTTTTATCATCTTTTTGGATTTTAGCATCGTTTTTGCTAGTAGGCTTGGCTGTTTTGACGAGCAATGGCGCTTTGTCTTCCTTGTTCAATTTGTTTTCATTGATAGGTGTTTGCTTGTTTTGCTTATGCTCCAGTGGATAAACCTGAAGGTAACCGATCAATAATCTTTGTCCTACTTTCAGGTCCGTGCTAGCTAGATTATTGAGTTGCTGGATCACTTTAATATCCTTGGCTACATATTTGGTTGCAATTGTAAAAAGATTTTCACCTTTTTGCACA
>JANMMV010000284.1:0-4179 GCA_031373565.1 Saprospiraceae bacterium | reverse complement strand
AAGATTGTTGTACTTGCTGTTGAGGCTTAGCGAAGAAACATTATCAAGGACTATCTTCGAATATTTGGCTTCAATATTACTATTAAGTGCATTGGTACCCATATGATTTGAATAACTAAATACTCCCGTCATATCACCAACGCTTCCAACTATTGCTTTACTGTAAGCCATATCTATACGTAACGGGCCATCGATGTTGCAAGCTTCTAGCGCTCCATATTTTAAATTAATACTGACCATATTTTGCATCTCGGGTAAGAATATATTGCCATACTTATTTTCAACTATGAGAGGCAGTGTATTTGGCATCTGCACTACATAATTGATCTCAAAAGACACATTTGATGATCCAAACCACGACCATGACCAGTCGGCTTCACCAATGCTTGTAACACCAACTACCGCATTATTCATTTTCGAGATTTGGACCTTTATCAAATCGAGTTTTTCCTGAGCCGCGCTTTTAACTCTAGATTTTACAATAATATTAACATCAACCTTAACAAAATTTCTATCCCAAGATTTGACTTCTACTTTACCATACCGATTTGACATCTCCACACTCGAAAATTTATCTACAGGAAATTCTTTAGAAACAACCTTTCGTAATTCTGTATTACTGCTGCAAAAAACATTGATTGTTAAAACATTAATAAAGAGCACTATCAGCCCTATTTGATTAATAAATTGATTTGACCTCATTTTTATGTTGATTTTGTTTTTGTAAAATATATTCTAGCATCTCTACTTTTGTCTGATGATTGTTTATCATGGCATTTATTATCAGATCCATATTAGCGTTATCCGATTTTATCATTTCTTGCCTTAATTGATCATAGATTTCATCCAGATTCTTAATATCAGCTTCAATACTTCTTTTAGATTCTTGATCGTTTATTGCGTTAAGTTTTACATTTACTTGCCGAGCAAATTGATCTTTGTCTTGTTCTAAGTGCTTAAATCTCGTTTGGGTCGCAACATCCATATTTGCTGATCTATTGCTACCTATATAAATACCCGTGATGATGCCAACTGATAATATGGTGATGCCTACAGCGGCTATTTTGCTAATCTTGTAGTACCAATGTTTTTTTTCCAATTGGTGAACCATTGACATTTGAATTTGTTTCCATATGTGCGCACCTGGAGTAGCATCGTCCCACTCTTCCCTTTTCTCTTCCACAATTTTTTTTAATCTATCTTCCATAAAATTTATTCTTAATTATAAAATCTGGCACTTCCGCCATGCTTTAGCATTTCGTAAATCTTGTTTTTTGCTCGGTGATATTGAGACTTCGAAGTAGAAACGGAGATAGATAAAATCTCTGAGATCTCTTGGTGATCATAACCTTCAACACAGTAAAGATTAAAAATCACTTTATATCCTTCCGGTAGTAAATTTATCACACGCTTTATCTCTGAAACATCTAACTCATGATCTTCACTATCGATATCTGGTATGTCTTCAACTGCGCTTCCTACCTCTTCAAACCTTATTCTTCTCTTTCGTAGGGTATCAATGCATTTATTTACAACGACTCTTTTAATCCAAGCACCTATGGTCGACTCAAAAGTATAGGTATGCATTTTTGTAAATACCTCGATAAAAGAGATCTGCATGACATCTTCCGCTGCATCTCGATCACCCATCATACGCAAGCACACATTATACATTGCTTTGCTGTACTGCCCATAAAGCCTTGACTGAGCATCGCGCTTACCATCTATACAATCCTTGATTAATTTACTATCTATGTACACTTCCAAAATCTGGATATTAATTGTTGTCCCTTAAAAGACGAATGTAAATATTTGAAGTTGCATCATCGCAAAAAAAGTCAAAAAGAACAGAAAGCGCTTTGAACGCTAACTGACGAAAACGATAAAACTCCCAGAGAATTTCAATTAGTTTAGTAAAAAAGAAAGCGGGGCTACACTCAATGGTGCAACCCCGCTTCTTAAACCATTCTCTTATCGAGCGTACTATTCGATAATAATCACTTTGTGAGAACTTACTTCTCCATCAACATTGATTAAGATCATATAAACTCCTGGTGACAACAAACCACTTTCGATTTGAGATGTCAAATTATTTGACAACATCTTCTCATTTACTAAATTGTTAATCACCATACTTCCATTCTCTGCATATACATCTACCTTAACATCTGAACCTTGTGCTGCTAGGATATCAATGGTAACATTTGAAACTGATGGGTTAGGGAATATTCGTGTTTTCACAATTCCTTTTCTAACAATCTCGATAGTGACAATGTTAGAAAGTGTTGGTTTCCCATCAAGATCTACTTGTCTTAATCTATATACATATGTACCGTTATCTGCTATGTCATGGTCATCAAATCCGTACCGAGTGATTGTAGATGTATTACCATTTCCTTTCACTTTACCAATGGTAACGAAATCTGAACCATTTAAGCTTCGCTCTACATCAAAGTAATCGTTATTCACTTCAGAAGCTGTGCTCCATGTAAGTTCATTGATATCTCTAGACTTGTTGTATCTACCTGTGAAATCAATTAAATCAACAGGAAGTGGTGCTGCTTTCAATCCAATATCGATATTATAAATATTTACCGCATACCCTACTACGAATGTTAATGTACTTTCATTTGCAAAATCGACGATGTCTGAATCAAAGTCATCATTACTTCCTTGATTAGGTTGGACAAAAACATATTGTGCCGGCTTAGTAACCTTAATCACATATGTTCCTTGATCACAAATCTCAAAGTTGTAGTATCCGTTCAATCCAGGCGTTCTTGGATCAGGAGCTGAAATTGTTGTTTGAATTGGATTCAGAAGATCACTTGCCAAATACAATTTAATCGTGATACCATTCAATCCTGCGTCTAAACCATCTTGTAAATCTGGATTACCTGCCGGATTATCTAGCCATACGTAATCTCCTACATTTGAACATCTATAGAAACCTGCGTCTATGGTAGGATTGTCTTCTCCCGATGTCAATGCTTCTAACGGAGCAGCACCGGTTACTAGATCTGCGTCACTATCCGCTGCATCATCAGCAGGCGTATTTACTGGAGAAGGCTTATATCCGATACCTGGAGAACTAAACGTAACCGTGTAATCACCAGGAACCAAGTTAGTAAACTCGTACATACCTAGATCATTAGTTGTAGTCGTAAGAGTTACAGAACGTCCGAATCCGTCAGTACCTATTAATGAAACAACTACATTTTCGATACCTAGCTCCGCTAAATCTTGGATACCATCTTTGTCTATGTCTTCCCAAACCTTATCCCCAATTCTAGCAACTCTGTAGAAACCTGCATCCCAAGTTGGATCGTTTTCTCCTGAAACAAGTGTTGTAGTTATGGTTAAACCTGTAAGTAAATCCGCGTCACTATCCTTAGTGTCATCAGCTCCAACTAATGTGTAAGGAGTACTTGGCGTAAGGCCTACTACTGTAAAGTTACCACTTCCATCCGTTGTTGCTGTTGTCACCAGAATACCGGCGCCATCACGAACTTCAATGACCAGTCCTGCAAGTGGTACATCCCCTGCATCAAAAATTCCATTATCATTTTTATCATTAAACTTATTGCCTGAAAGGGTACCTCCAAGAGTTGATGTTACATTCTCCTTGCCTGATGCATCCCTAACTGTTGGCTCATAGCCTAATGGCTTATCAAATTTGACTGAATATGTACCTGGTCGTAAGTTTGAAAATTCATACTTACCATTGATATTTGTTGTCCTAAATGCGATTTGAACTCCAGCACTATTGAAAAGTCTTACTACTACGCCAGGAATAGGTTCTTCGCCCAGATCTTGTATACCATCGACATCTAAGTCTTCCCAAACATAGTTACCTATTTTAGCAAACTCAAATAATCCAGCATCGTAGGTTATATTGTCCTCTCCCGATACTAATGTTTCTACTGGCATTATACCTGCTGCATTTACATCACTATCCTCTGTATCCGTCGTTTGGTCTGCTGCACTGAACTGTTTCCCGATTGGCTTCGTAACCGTTACTGTATATACACCTGGCTCTAAGCCTTCAAATAAGTAAAGGCCGTCTGTATCCGTTACATCCGTCAATGATACTGCATCACCGTTGCTTGTCGTTCCTGTCAATGTAACTGTTACACCTTCAATACCTGGCTCGCCAGCATCTTGTACGCCGTCGCCATT
>JANMMV010000254.1:0-3103 GCA_031373565.1 Saprospiraceae bacterium | reverse complement strand
TTTGAATCTCATGAAAGGAGCAAATTCAACCCTTCTCAAAAAAATAGCAAGAGCCGTAGTGTTCTCAATGCTATGTTTTTTTAGTTATCAGAACACTGCTCACGCCCAGGCTACGTGTGCATGTAAAGGTAGCGTCAACGTATCTGTAGATGATGAGTGTGAAGCCGCAATCACCACAGATATGATCCTTGCCAATGCTACTACATGTGGCGGTACAGGAGCAACGATCACTTTGATGAAATCCCCAACTAGTGGCATCTTAGCCAGTGGCGTTGGTTCTGTCGTCTTCGGTGATGCATCATTATATATAGGTAAGACTATATATGCTAAAATTACCGAACCAACCGGAATCAATTCTTGTTGGTCGACTGTATTTATTGAGGACAAGTTAGCGCCGATTATCGTGTGCCCACCTGATCTTACATTGACATGCTTTCAAATGGCTGCTTTTGAGCCAGTTGTTATTGAAAACTGTTCACATTACAAACTTAACCTGGTCAACGAAGTGATTACGGTAAACAACTGTAATAGTGGACTTCCTGAAAATGTTCTGAAGATTGTCAGACGCTCATACCAAGCAGTAGATGAGAGTGGTAATAAATCCGCCATTTGTGAAATGAACTTTACTGTTACAGGGCTATTAGCATTAGCTCCACCGACATTGTCAATACCTGCTAGTAAATTACTTCTTACCAATACCAATCTTGCTTGCGATGAAGCGTATGCGAAAATACCTGTAGGTCAACCTTTTGCAGGTAATCCATCGCCTACAGCGATCGGTAATTTACCGGGGACTGGTGTACCGTCACTATTATTATGGACACCTACTGTTGTCGGTACTGCTACCATTACCCAAGGCGTTAATGCTAATACATTAGTCATTGCTAATGGAGCATCAGGCGCGGGCACGGAAGTATGTCTTACGAGCCATAGAGATACGTTGATATCTTTTAGTTACAATGTACCTGCAGGAGGTAGCGTTCTTTTCCGCATAAACGCATCAACTGTTCAAACACTTACTGGAACAGGCACCGTAACAAATTATGCCGTTCAAGCAAATGATGTTATTTGTTTTAGATCAACAGTTAACGCAACGGTTGCTACCATTACAGGTACGAAATTGCCTAAACCATTCTATTTACCTTTACTCAATGCGAGTGATTTATATTGCAATATCTTCGTAACGTATACAGATGTAACGATCCCTAATATAGGATGCGTATCTAAGGTATTGAGAACTTGGAAAGTACTTGAGTGGTCATGTAGAGCGGTTCAACGCAGCGCAGAGTACCTTCAAATGATCGAAATCGCTGACAATAGAGGTCCTGTTGTAACAAAACTGGCAGATGTTACTGCTTCGACAAGTGGACATACTTGTGGTGGTGTAGTTCTACTGCCTTCGATAGTTGCAAAGGATAACTGTTCGGCTGAAGTTACCGTTGATGTTGCTTATCCAGGTGGTATATTAAATAATAAGAACGGCGGATTAGCACAATTGCCAGTAGGATGTCATCAAGTAATCTATACAGTGTATGACAATTGCTATAACAAAACTACAGATACGATCCAAGTAACAGTAGAGGATAATACAGCCCCTACGGTTATTTGTAAACAAAATACAGTAGTAGGTTTAACGCTCGATGGAAAAGCATGGGTACCTGCATCATCATTTGACAATGATTCATATGACGAGTGTGAATTAGCTAAAACATTAGTAAGAAGAATGGTAACACCTAATTCTCCTAATTGTACACCATGTAAAGCACCAGAGTTTGCAGCATTTACTTACTTAGGCGCATATGATACTCCAAATGTAGGCGATACGGCAAGACATTACTATTACATTTCTAAGCATAGAGGAAGTCCGAATACTGCATTCAAAACAGCTGACGCTATGGGTGGTCACGTAGTTGTCCTTAACGATGCTCCTGAAGACAAATGGGTATATGATGCTGTTCAAAAGTGGAATCTTGATGAAGACTATTTGATAGGTCTTAAGGATGGAAAGCATAAAGGTGTATTTACCTGGGTCAATGAAATGACATCAACATATAGAAACTGGGGATCAGGATACCCAACGCTAGGCGAAGATAGCAAAGACTTTAGTCGCCCGTTCGTGGCTATGAGTGTTGACGACTATGATTGGTATAACTTTGGTTCTGAGACATGTGACGAAGAAGAATACCTTTATGTTGTAGAGATAACAGATCCTTGTGGATTTAGTGAATACGTAGGATTCTGCTGTAACGATGTCGCTTCTTCGACGCCGCATCAAGTCATATTCAGAGCGGTTGACAAAGCAGGTAATTACAATGATTGTATGGTAAATGTAACGGTACAAGATAAATTACCACCATCTATCATTTGTCCACCAAATGTAACGGTAACATGCGAAGACTATTTCGATATAGCTAAATTGAGACATACTTTCGGATGGGCAACTGCGCTGGACAATTGTGAGAATCCTATCATTACATCTGACTCAGTGGTTAACTTGAATAGCTGCCGGGTTGGTACTATCACACGTAATTTTACGGCTACGGATAGAGGTGGACGTACTGCAAAATGTACCCAGCATATCACTGTAACACTTGGTTCTAACGCATTTGAAATGACAAATGATAGATGGCCGGCCGACACTACATTTGTTGGTTGTGGTGATCCTAATAGCGCTTTATTCAATCCTGATGCATTAGGTCGTCCAGATCTTAGCTCAAATAGTATCTGTGCGCTAGTAGGTTCTGATTATGAAGATCATATCTTCACTTTCAACAATCCTACAGGTCCAGCTTGTTTCAAAATACTACGTAAATGGAAAGTTATTGACTGGTGTCAAACATACAGTTTAGAAGGTGGTGGAACGGAATATCGTACATGGACACATACACAAGTGATCATAGTTAGTGATAACGTAAAACCAACTATTACAAGTAGTTGTGCACCTAAGTCAGCTAAAACATATGATAGCGAATGTAAAGATGGATACATCGAACTTACAGCAACTGCTACAGACTTATGTACACGAACACTTAAATATCATTATCAAATTGATGCATTCAATAACGGCTCTTTCGACACAGGTCTCTCAAAATCAGGAATAGGC
>JANMMV010000241.1:0-4404 GCA_031373565.1 Saprospiraceae bacterium | reverse complement strand
AGGCCCAATATCCGATGTCTTGTCGTTTGTGGCTTACTAGTGATGATCGACATTTTTTCGCCGACGAGCGCATTGAGAAGGGTAGACTTCCCTACATTTGGGTTGCCAATGATATTTACATATCCAGATTTGTGTGGTGTAGTGCTCATAAGAGTTGTTTTGTACCTTTGTACATGGTGTTTTCTATTATATCTAAAAGGTAGGCAGGTTTTAGTATCCGCCAATCTAATTCATTAAATTGTGGGCCGAAGTTAATATAATATTGAAGTCTATACCGTTGCATCTCAGATAAAACATGGTCAAATCCATTAATTATGCAGATCCAACCGTTTTCGTCTTTGACATCATCATACCATTCTTCATAGTAATCATCTATATCACCATGAAAATTAAGGACGTTGTCGCAAAAAAGGACGAACTTCGAAATATCTTTTTTGATAAGCAGATCTATGACTTCTCTCTTTAAAAACATAATATCATTACTAATGGCGTCATTCCACTCTCCGATAAGTTCTATCATTGCAAAATGGCGCTTGTAGTCTACATACAACAACTTACCATACAAAGTTTCAGAACCGAAATCATCCCATTGTGGGTGTATATAGTAGTTGTAAATTTTGGTTTTGAAGGTAAATTCATCATATGTAGTCCCATAAAATGGTGAATTTTTATCTTCTTCAGCTCTGTAATCATCTCGCCAGCCGTGCCAAGGTTCTATATCGTGCATCCTAAATAGTAATAGTTTATTATTTGTAAATTGCAATTTCTCTCTTTCCTTTTCGTGCATAACCCCGGTACATACCTGATGTGTTAAATGCCATTTCGATATTTCCGTTTTTGTCAATCGCAATTAAGCCGCCTTCTCCGCCTTTATCAACTAGTTTTTTATGGACAATATAGTCGCAAGCTTCTTTGAGTGTTGCACCTTTGTATTCCATCATAGCCGCGATATCCCGAGCCACAGTATACCTGATAAAAAACTCGCCATGTCCTGTGCATGAAACACCGCATGTAGCATTGTCCGCGTAGGTGCCCGCGCCTATTATTGGCGCATCGCCCAACCGATTGTACCGTTTATTAGTCATGCCACCTGTCGAAGTACCAGCTACTATGTCCCCATTACTGTCTAATGCTACACATCCAACGGTACCATGTTTTTTGTTTCCTTTTTCGTCTTCTGAAAGTTGCGTTTTTAAAGAGTCTTCTTTTAAGATCTTTTGTAAACTTTGGTATCGTTTTTCAGTATAAAAATAGGTTGGATCCACGATTTCGATACCTTGCTCCGTAGCAAATTGCTCTGCGCCACGGCCGATCATAAATACATGCTCAGATTTTTCCATTACTCGTCTAGCGAGTGAGATAGGATTCTTGATTGTCATGACGCTACCTACAGCACCAGCTTTTTGGTCATATCCTGTCATGATCGATGCATCGAGTTCATTTTTGCCATCATGAGTAAAAACAGCACCTTTCCCCGCGTTAAATAATGGATCGTCTTCCAAAAATCGAATAACTGATTCCACAGCATCAATACTTTTGCCACCATTAGCTAGGATTTTTTCTCCGATCTCTAAGGCCGCATTCAAGGATGATATATAAGCTTTTTCCGTGAGGCTATCCATTTCTTTTCTATCGATAGTACCTGCCCCACCATGAATTACTAATGCATAATCTGGCTTTGACTCTTTAGTTGGTGTTGATTTGTCAGATTTTGATGGCTGACATGCCATTATAATCAATAAGAAGATGTACGTATGCCTCATTGTGGTAAGAGATTTAAGATATTTTGTGCCTTTATTTTTATCGTATGCCAAGATGACGGTGAGATTCTATATACTGTACCTGCAGCGATATCGTAGTACCACCTCAGCCATAAGCCGCTAACCACTGCTAAAGGTAAAAAATACCAAGGTAAACCCATCGTTAATGACAGAACCGTCAAAATTATGTAGTAGAAGAGAAAAAAAACAAGTGTAACATTCATCCATATGCAAGCGATAAATTCCTTGTGGGATACCTTGTTAATAGTAAACCATTTGCCAATTGCGATCGGAAATCCATTTATGACCATCCCAACAAACGCTAGCGGAAAACCTAAAACGATAATTAATGTGCGCAACGGCGAAAGCGATGACTTTGTCAGATCTTGGGTGGTATATCCAAAAGACTTCAAATCCTTTTTTAACTCTTCTAATGCCGTTTTTATTGAGTCTGAAGCCTGATCCACCCGTTTTGCGATTAAAATCTCTCGATCTAGTCTATGATCAGAGGGCAGCATGACAGGTAAATAAGCAGGAACTTCTACAGAACGATCTATAGCCAAAAGATCTTCTAGTAAGCCTAGCTTTAAAAGGTCATCAAGATGTACTACATTGGGTTTCATTGCTGCATAAATATCATCTAGTAGTTTTTGATAAGCTTCTTTTTGATCTTTAATATACAACGCTGCGTAATCTTTTATTTTTAATGGTGTGCCGACTCTGAGCATCGCGGTTTTACCAAATTGTGGTGGATGGGTGAAATTGACACCACTAGGTAATATTTCTAAATTAGTTTCAGGATTGGCTTCGAGAACTGCAAACGCTATACGGGCCAATCCTTTTTGTAAGGGTCTTAACTGTTTGACATTTTCTGTGGATCCTTCTGCATAAATGAGAAGTAGATTGTTTTGTAACATTAGTTGAGTACTAGCGTCCATTGTTAGCGCATTTTCGCGAAGTTTCGAAAAACCATCTTTAAATCTGAAGATCGGTATTTGATTGGTTCCTATCAATATAGGGCGCAACCATTTCTTATCGAACACATCACCGCGTACCAGAAAATGTAAGGGTCTGGGGAAATAGCACGCCATAATCAGCGGTTCCATAAAGCCGTTAGGATGGTTAGATGCTAGGAGTTGGGGTACATTGGGATTTATATGTTCTACACCTGTTATATAAAGCTTGCGATAGAATATGCTTAACACAAATCGTATTACTACTTTCAAAATCTTATACAACATGCTTGCTTATGTTTACTTTTGTGCTGTAAAGCTAATAAAAGCTAGATGGCTAACTCAACAACAACACAAAATAAATTTTTAATAACCATTGCGGGACCGACTGCAGTTGGAAAATCGTCTCTTGCAATGGAGCTGGCCTTAATGTATAAAGCAGAGATATTTTCTGCTGATAGCAGACAAGTATACAAATTGATGAATATTGGGACTGCTAAGCCATCTTCTGTCGAATTAAAACAAGTTCGACATCATTTTATTGATCATATAGATATTGATCAGCCATATAGTGTCGGTGATTTTGAGATGGAGATAAGAGCCAAGTTAAATGATTATTTTAAATATCATGATATAGCTATTGTCGTAGGTGGCACCGGACTATATATAAAAGCATTGATGGACGGGATTGACAAGTTTCCCGATATCCCAGCTGATATAACAGAGAAATTTAATAGTCTCTACACTGAACAAGGCTTGAGAAGCATTCAAGAAATGCTATACCTATATGATAGAGAGTATTACAATCGTGTGGATCTAAATAATTCACGAAGAATACTCCGGGCGCTTGAAGTTTCGGATTTTACTGGAAAAGCCTATTCAACATTTCTCAATAATGGTCAAAGTGGAGTTCGCAAACCGTATGAAGAAGTAAATATCTTGCTCAGTGAAGATAGAGAACTTTTATATAAAAGAATTAATGAGAGAGTAGATATAATGATTGATTTAGGTCTAGTAAGTGAAGTGATGGCATTGTCACCTTATCGATCGTGTCAATCTCTTGAAACCGTAGGCTATAAAGAAATATTTGAATTTTTGGATGGTTCTAAAACGATGAACGAATCTGTTGACATGATCAAGCAAAATACGAGAAGATATGCAAAAAGGCAAATTACGTGGTTTAGAAAATATGGCATTTGGGAGCAATTTGAAAGCAACCAAAGATCGAAAATCTTACAACGAGTAAAGAATTTAATAAGTTAAAATATTATTAATTTTTAATATAGGTAGAATAACTACTTCAAAATTAGTGTTATCTTTGTTGCAACAAATATTTTTTTAACACAACTAAATTGTAAATTTTATGAAATTTTTTAATGTATTTATTCTTTTGATTGCTGTGTCTTTTACAGCGTTTGCAGGTATCAAACCAACACCTAAGCCTATTAAAATTGCGACTTCAAAAGTAGTTTGGAAAGCTTACAAAGTAACTGGTTCTCACGAAGGTGTAGTAAACTTCAAAGGTGGTAGTTTAGATTTTAATGGGGATGTGCTTACAGGTGGAGAGTTTACAGTAGATATGTCTTCTCTTACATGTACAGATCTATCAGGAAAAGGCAAAACTGATTTAGAAGGCCACCTAAAGTCTGCTGATTTTTTTGGCACGGAAGGTAATCCCACAGCAAAATTGA
>JANMMV010000111.1:0-1701 GCA_031373565.1 Saprospiraceae bacterium | reverse complement strand
GCACAAAGATATTAAAATAGAATAAAGGGAGAAGTAGCATTTTTGTTCAAGGATGATCAAGATTTCCTTAGATAAAAGGAATTGAAAACGATGATGGTATCCGAAACTTACAAATACTCGATCACAATATTATCATCAAACCAAGACTGACATTCTTCTAAGCTAGACTGACCTGAAGCTACTTTGACAGTAAAATCGTATAGTTCTTCCAAATGTAACATTGGTGAAATGTTGAAGTTATTTATTCTTAAAAAAATGATAGCAGCTTCTAGTCCTGTTCTTTTATTACCGTCTTGGAAGATATGATTTGCAATGATATTATACATATACAAGCCAGCTTTATCGCTAACTGTAGGATACAGGGGTTCGCCAAACATTTCTGAACTGACAATTTCTAGCAAGTAATCCAGATTCTGTTCATTTAGATAATTATAGGGCTCAACAAAACTACCACCATGGCGAATAATGGTTTTTTGATTAACGGTAACAACAATAGATTTAGTAAGATACCTCACGCAAGCTTTCTAAAAACTTCATCATATCTTTCAAAATCTTGATCGATCAGTTTTTCGATGTACTCCATGGACAATTCATCATCCTTGATTGGCAAAATTTTATGAAATTGAGATTTTAGCTCATTATTACATTTGAGAATATCCAAAACCAATTCTAACTGCTGCTGCTTACTCAATGTTTTAACATCTATAACACTTGCCATAACTATATATTTAGTAAGCTTTAAACGAATTTGTGGTTAATTTAGTTCAACGTGTTTTTGTTCTTAACAGGGCAAAAATATAGAATGAGTTGTTAGACTCAGCGATCCTTTGTATGTAATTCTATAAGCTCTGCTATACTACTCATTGCATAAAAATATAAAAACAGAATAAAGGCTAAAGTAGTCTTTCTGTTCAAGGATACATAACAAATTGCACTAAAAGAGTTTTCAGGAGTGTTCGTCTTTGGTCTTTTGTTTAGCTTTTAGCCTCAAGCCGTGCGATGCATTCCGAAGGAATAAGTTAAGGAAAAAAGGCTTTTACTTTTTTCCTGTAGCTGAACACTTCGACGCGCTCAGTGCGGCGAAAAGTAAACAAGCTTGTGACGCCTTGGCGTTAAAAAGCCACCGCTGTTTTCTTTTCTTAACGCTCCGTAAGCCTTAAAATACTAAACCAAACATGTGACGACTTGGCGTTAAAAACTCGCCTTAATCATTCTGCCTTTTGTTTGAGCGAACATCACCTTTGGTTTTGGTGCAATACTTTATCGATCTTTTGGCTCATACAGTTTTTGCTTCATAACGCATTTTAAGGCTTTACTCGCTAAAAATAAAAATGCGGACGATAGGCATTCTACCGAAATATTAAAAAAATGTAAAAAGTGAAGTTAGGAAATCGCATTTTTTGAGAATTACTCATTCTGTTTTACACACTTTGCTCAAAGATGATCAAGATTTCCTTAGATAAAATGAATTGAAAACGATGATAATATCCGATACGTACCAATACTTGATCACAATATTATCATCAAAGATAAGGTGCGTCATGCCAACTTTCTAAAAACTTTAACATGCTCTTTGATGTGCGCATTGATCATTGCTTAAATATCTTCGTTGTCGTCTCCTTCATGATGAATTTGATCATGTTTAGGTTAACAATACAAAGAGAGATTACAAGTACTTCGGGAGACTTCTCAGGTACTTCG
>JANMMV010000096.1:0-2828 GCA_031373565.1 Saprospiraceae bacterium | reverse complement strand
GAGACAACGAAAACTGTTTTTGAGACAACGAAAACTGTTTTTGAGACAACGAAAACTGTTTTTGAGACAACGAAAACTGTTTTTGAGACAACGAAAACTGTTTTTGAGACAACGAAAACTGTTTTTGAGACAGCGATAACTGTTTTTGAGACAACGAAAACTGTTTCACGAATTGGATATGCCACTTACAAATCCCTTATGATAAATAGGACAGATTTTTTTCTTTAACGTTTTAATTGTTAATTCCATCATTGTTTCATATCAGACATTCTTGCTACCTTAGCTGAATTAATTACCAAAATCAATTCTATGCGATATCTATTAGCCGTTGTTTCGCTTATTATCACTTCTTATGTAGGCTTTAGTCAAAAGACTTTCACACCTTACGATGATATCCCGGGCATCAATAAGTCTTTTAAGCCAACGCTCACCGCTGATGCTCCCGCCTGGGCTGCAATGTTGTACACATATCCTATCAATTTTAATGAGTTGCAGAGCGAATATCTTGCCTTTTACAAAGACAGAGCAATAGATAAGAATGCCTACACGCGATACTTCAAGCATTGGAGCAGAATTATTAGGCCATTGGCCGGTGAAGATGGTACAATCACCATGCCGTCTCAAGATGAAGTAAACCTTTTTTTAACCCAAGAAAGATCGCGAGATCCTAAAGTAGAAAGCCGTAGCAACGTCGGAGAGTGGCAATTTTTAGGTCCCAAAGTTACCCATTGGCTCAAAGAAGATAATAATACTACTGTGCCCACAGCTTGTCCTTGGCAAGTCAATTTATATTCCTTAGATATTTCAAAATCCAATCCCAACATACTCTACTGTGGTACAGAAACGGGTGCAATCAATAAATCAGTAGACCAAGGTGTAACTTGGAAATACGTCTCACAGGATTATTTTACAGGCGGGGGCGTCAATGCTGTGATCATTCACCCAACCAATCCTGCTGTAGCCTATGCTGCCGCAGGCAATCAAATTCATAAGACAGTAGATGGTGGTGTTAATTGGAAACCACTGCTTACATCTGTATTTTTTGATGCCAATACGCTTATCATAAGTCCAGATGGCAAAAAACTTGTAGCTTCGTCAGATAATGGCGTTTTTGTATCTAGTGACGAAGGTTTTTCTTGGGCAAAAAAGCTAGCGCTCAATACTTTTGACGTAGAATTCAAGCCCGACGACAGCAATACAATTTATGCCCTTATTAGTGCAAATTCACTTTATAAATTCTATACGTCTGTTGATGGTGGAGAGAATTTCACCAACGTTGCTAATTTTCCGGCTACATATCAAGAAAATTCTGGGGGTGTTTTGGCCATTACTCCTGCAAATCCTTCGCTTTTGATGATGACCTTGCTTTCGGGAAACAATACCCCGATTATTGTGAAAGGGGTAATTAGCAATAGTGCGTGGACTTGGACAGAAGTAGTACGAGGTGGTACCACGAAGCTACGGTTGGATAATGGGCAGGGATATTATGACCTAGATATGGAGATTTCTCCCCTAGACGAAAAGAGATTTGCAGTAGCGACCACCACGATGTACATCACAAGCAATGCGGGTTCAACATTTACAGCGGTAGGTGGTTATGAAGGTCCTTATCCCATCCATCCCGATATCCAAGATTTGGAGTTCACAGCAAATGGTGACCTTTGGGTAGCGACTGATGGCGGATTGACAGTGAGCACTGATTTTTTTGCATCGCTTGCTAATTTCAAGGTTAGGACGGATGGCATCGTCGGCTCTGACTTTTGGGGTTTTGATCAAGGGTGGAATGAAGACATCATCGTAGGTGGCAGGTATCATAATGGCAATACGGCGATCGCGGATTTTTATCAACCCAAAGCACTGAGAATGGGCGGTGCGGAATCTCCTACAGGTTGGGTTATTCAAGGGAAAAGTAGGCATGTAGCCTTTGATGATCTCGGAGGAGGGTGGGTCTTGCCATCAGCAGCTGAGAAGAAATATGATAATCGGTTTCTGTTCTCTAAATTTCCCAATATGGATGAATACGGCGGACGGCGTGGTAGTTTGTTACATCACCCATACTATTATAGTCATCTATATGTTGGTGAGGGCAATGGCATCTGGCAAAGCATAGATGCTGGTATGACCTGGGAGCTTCTACACCAATTTGCAGGTAAGGTTATGACAATGCAAATAGGGACAACCGAGCCGGATATCATGTATGCCGATATTGTAGGTCAAGGGCTTCACAGGTCTGAAGATGGTGGTCTCACTTGGGTGCGGAAACCATCGTTAACGGCCTCGCCAAACGGTACTTCATATTGGAACGGCAAACTATCGCTAGCGCTATCACCACATGATGCCAATACAATTTATGCATGTCTTCAAAATGGGACTTGGTCCGCCGACAGAGGCAAGATATTTAAGTCTATCGATGGAGGCCTTACCTGGCAAAACATCACATATGGTATCGATGCCTATCTAAAATCTATTGTCGTGCAGCCGTCAGCTGGTAAGCTAGATGTAGTCTATTTATTTACAAACGCAAGGAACAATAAGCAGTCAGAAGTATGGCTACTCAAGGACGGTTCCACGCAATGGGAAGCTTACAGCACTGATTATCCGATGAGTTTTAGCATCAATCACGTCATCCCTTTCTACAAAGATGGCAAGATCCGCGTTGCTGGAAATCTAGGCGTTTGGGAGACCGAATTGTATGATCAAGCCTATGAACCGATCATCAGACCGTGGGCGGAGAAGGCGGTGGTTAATTGTGTGACGGATACAATATCTCTAGAGGATCACTCGATCATGAATCACGATAATGCGAGCTGGTTATGGGTCATTGATCC
>JANMMV010000095.1:0-3205 GCA_031373565.1 Saprospiraceae bacterium | reverse complement strand
CAATGAAACATATACCCCAGGTGAGAAAGGTTATTACGAAAAGCTGAATGAATATTCTCCCAAAAATTGTCCATCCTTAATAAAAAATAAGTTTATCTCTTGGAATGTTAGTGACGAGTTCATATACATATTGGAGAATTTCACAAGTAATTCTTTAGTCAACCCACATGCGAATAGAGATGTCCGATTTTGGGTTTTCGACACCAATACTCAATATTGGAAATGCATTTTGGACCGGTCTGAAGCTTTGATCGTTACTGGAACTAAGGGGGTTTCATCTCCATCTAATTTTCCTGGACCGCGCGAGAAAGCGCCCACATGGGTCGATAAAGATGGAAATCTTTGGTTGTTCGGCGGAATAAAAAACTTCTACAGTGGAGATTTAGAATTTTGTGATCTTTGGAAATACGAGCCAGCATCCAATCTCTGGACATGGGTCAGCGGAGAGCAACAGAAATTGATGCCAGGTTCTGGAACAAATACCCAGTTATATACCGGTAATTATGAAACCATAGGTCTACCTTCAAAAACAGCCTTTCCGTCAAATCGTAATACTATTTTTCAACCTACATCAACAGTAGACAATAATGGTGATTTAGTCTTGTTTGGTGGAAACAAATCAGATGATGTATGGAAATATAATATTCAAAAAAATGAATGGACATGGATAAAAGGCAGTAGTCCATATAATGTTGTCAATAGTGTTTCTGAAGTCACAAATAATGCAAGTACGCAACCCGACAAATTAACACCTGGAACGCCAACGAAATGTTTATATCTGTGGCATGACGATGGCAACAGTCTTTTTATGCTAACTTCTGAAAATGATATCTGGAAACTTAGCAACTTAACAAATAACTGGGATAGAGTAGGTAATGTACCGGCTGAATGGCTAACAAACTTCAATATTGAAGAAAAAACGACCTTACCTAGAATGGATAAAATAGTATGTTATAAAATCGGAAAGTATATCTATGCATTCGGTGGTGATATCGGAAACAACACGATAACAAATAGCCTTTTTCGATTAAATCTTGATGATTATCAATGGATATGGCTTCGTGGCAATACGGATTTGAATTCATTTAATAGATACGATCTCAGAAACAATCCTGGATTTGTTAACAAAAAGGGCGTTGAGCATAATCTCAACTTACCCTATGCTCGTGTCAATGCTCTTATGTGGCGTGGTAAAGATGGAAATTTACAATTGGGCTACGGATCAGGTCAATATGGTACTCAATATTATGATATCTGGAAATACAATATTTCAAGAAACTTATTTTCTTGGGTAGGAGGTAGAATGAATGTGTTTGAAAAACAACCATTATATAACAATTATTATGATCAAAAACTAAACAGTGAAGATACAACTACTTCATTTTTAGTAAGAAACACAACTTCAGACAAGCAAACTTTCGAACAAATAAATGTAGGCCAATTTGTGTATATCTATTTCAATAATACCATCTACAAAAAAGATATAAAATCAAATATCATCCAGGTTGTAAGAAAAATTGCAAACCCTACCCTGGGTGAAGAAGGTGAAGAAGGTGATAGCATATTTCCATCATCGCCTGTAGTTTTGGCATCTTATCAAGATTATGTATATCTGGCAGATAGGTATAAAAATACAATGTATATACACAATTTGAGTACAAATAAGATTAAGTGTATAAAGAAGGTTGATAGCCCGTTTCAAAGTAATCTTAATATTTTTGACAATAAAAATTTTCCAGCACTAGGTATTAGATATCATTTTACAGCATGGTTTGATACACAAGGAGACCTTTACTTACATGGCGGTGATGGCTATTCAGAAACTTGGTTTTATAAGCCTAACCTTAATCAATGGGCATGGATAAATGGCAAAAAATCTAATACTGGGACTAATGATATCAACCTGCCTGGTGGACTCTCAAATATGTGCTCTTGGGTTGATCATGATAAAAATTTATGGTTATTTGGCGGTCATTTTGAACAAACGTCAGGTTATGTAGGCCAGTTTCATTTTAATCATATGTGGAAGTATAGCGTTGCTAAAAATAAATGGTTAAAAATACGCGGCAATAATAATTTTAGTCTTCAAGTCGCAAATCAACTTGGTTCCCCAGGCGAGCAAGGAGTGATACGATATAGAAACCTACCAAGTGGTCGATCCAAATATGCGACTTGGGTAGATAAAAACAATAACCTTTGGATGATGAATGGAGATCGAAAAGGTATTCCTTCAACAAATAACTCCGAGAGTGTCTTTGATAAAAAAGCAATTGAAGATATTTGGATGTTTGAAACAAGGCTTCGAAGATGGGTGCTCGTTGATGGCTACACTGAACCTGTCAAACCATTTAAAAGTTCATACCCTTATGAGTATGATAATATAAAACCAGTGGTTCGGCTCACGTCTGGTGGGACACCCGATCCTTTTGAATATGAAAACAGCCATAATTTCGTTTACAATGACACATTATTTCTAATCCAATATGTTACTCAGACGTTATGGTCATTTGATTTCAAGCCTTTAACACCCAAATATGTAGTCTATGGTGGTTATGCACAATATGATGAAGAACTTGATGGATGTGATGATGCTGATGAACCTTTCAAAGACCTTAAAGTATCAAATAATAGCATAAGTGAGTTCACATTTACAGATGATGAAGGCGGATACTATCTCTTTGATCAAAAGTTAAATTGTGATGTCACTGCTTCGTATACAAAGCCTTATTTTAAAATCACATCTCAAGACACCACTTTAGCCTTCTCCGAATTCGGTCAAAATGCCAATTTAGACTACTGTGTCCAGCCTATAGGAGAAGTATATGATGTCAGTATTTCTATAGTACCGACCTCATTGCCTGTCATAGGATTTGATACTAAATATGATTTGATAGTGAAAAATGAAGGTAACAAAACGATTTCAACAACGGTCATGTTACAATCTGATTTTCTCAAGGCCTATTTTAGTAATTCGGTCCCTGATACAATAAACTTAGATTCTCAAAATCTATCCTGGAAATTGGAAAGCCTCAAGCCTTTCGAATCAAAAACAATATCGCTAAAACTTAGAATATCAGCCATAAATAAGATAGACGATACGCTTCATTTCAAAGCTATAGCTAAGATAGATGAAATGGATGCTGATACCACTGATAATACCTTTGTTTTTGATCAAATATTGTTATCATCATTTGACCCTAATGAT
>JANMMV010000088.1:0-8219 GCA_031373565.1 Saprospiraceae bacterium | reverse complement strand
TAATGAAAGAAGTCAATTTCTTAAAGCTGAGATGACCTACTTCATAACTATAAAAGAGCAATTACTTTTATTTTGCGATAACCCTTAGAGCAGTTGTTCTGTCAATTTTGTCTCCCTTGTGTTAGACATCGCTTCGCTGTAGACTATCAATATTTAAGTATCTTATGTCTGTTGTTTCCCGCTTTACCTACGATAGAAAAATAGTAAATACCTGCTGGTAAATCTTGGAGTGAAATCTGTTCAGCAGATGATTTTAAAACCCCGGCTATAACTTTATTTCCCAGTATGTCCATAATGGAGAATCGCTTACCTTCTTCATTTGAAATGTTGATGACATCGGTCGTAGGGTTAGGATATAAAGAAGTCGTACTAACCGTCAGATCTTGATTACTTACCAATCCGGAGCAGTCCGATCCAGGATAATCTTTTCGATCTCCTTTAATGGTCCATCCAAGGGTTTCAATAAGTGTATTTCTGGCGGCAACCGCACTCTCACCATAGACCAGATTTTCTGTTCCAATAGTCACATCTTTGATATTCGGATTGTTTTCGAGCAATTTAACTAAAGTTGCAGTGTAGGTATCACAATCCATACCTGTGAAATCAAGCATACCGAATAAATTCACATAAAAAAATAAAGTAATATTTCCTGTGATTTGGTTATAACTACTAGCTCTAAAGAACATATTTTCCATACCCCTTACTTTGGATACATTCCAATTTTCAATAGATTGATTAAAATTTACTGCATATGCAAACATATCATCCATACTGGTTACCTTTTCTGTATTCCAGTTTCCAATAGGTTGATTAAAGGACGCAGCACGCAAAAACATTCCACTCATACTGGTTACCTTTTCTGTATTCCAGTTTCCGATTGGTTGATTAAAGGAAGAAGCGTTGCTAAACATATACCTCATATCAGTTACGTTTTCTGTATTCCAGTTTGCAAGTGACTGATTAAAAATTGTGCAACTATTAAACGCAGCTGCCATATTGGTCACATTTAAAGTGTTCCAATTTTCCAATGGTTGATTGAAGGAAAGAGCACCAGCAAACATTGCACTCATATTGGTTACCTTTTCGGTATTCCAGTTGTCTAATGGTTGATTGAAGGAAAGAGCAGAAGTAAACATATATGACATATTTGTCACATTTTCAGTTTCCCAGTTTTCGATCGGTTGATCAAAAACTTTGGCGTCACTAAACATAGATGCCATATTTGTTACCTTTGCTGTATTCCAGCTTCCTATTGGTTGATCAAAAACTTTGGCGCCACTAAACATAGATGCCATATTTGTTACCTTTGCTGTATTCCAGTTTCCGATTGGTTGATTAAAGGAAGAAGCGTTGAGAAACATACGAGTCATATTAGTCACATTGGAAGTATTCCAATTTTCAATAGGTTGATTGAAGGAGCCAGCATGTGCGAACATAGATGCCATATTTGTGACCTTTGTTGTATTCCAGTTTCCAATAGGTTGATTAAATACATTGGCATTTACAAACATAGACTCCATATCAGTCACATTGGAAGTATTCCAATTTCCAATAGGTTGATTAAAGGAAGAAGTGCGTGCAAACATTGCACTCATATTGGTTACCTTTTCGGTATTCCAGTTTCCAACAGGTTGATTAAATTTCTCTGTAATGCTAAACACGTTACTCATATTGGTTACACTCTCGGTATTCCAGTTGCCGATTGGTTGATTAAAGGAAGAAGCGTTGCTAAACATATACCTCATATTAGTTACGTTTTCTGTATTCCAGTTTTCAATAGGTTGATTAAATAGCAGTGCACGATTAAACATAAATGACATATCAGTCACCTTTGAAGTATTCCAAGTTCCAAGTTCGCTATTAAAATTGGTAGCGTCAGCAAACATCGAGGACATGTTGGTAACATGGGACATGTCCCAAAATCCAATATTAGAACTAAAGTTTTTCGCGCCAGCAAACATGGATGAGACATCGGTAACTTTTGACAAATTGGGTTTGTCAGGTGCAGAAATCAGGAGATTTTCACAACGTTTAAATGCATTTTGCATACTAGACCATACAGCCGATCCCCATTGAACTACATTTATTAGCTTGAGCGCATCAGGTCCTCCTCCAATGTAAAACCGATTTAGATTTGTAGGCTTGATTTTTAATGATAGTTTATCGCTTATCGGTACGTCAAGCCCATTGAGAATAACGACCCCAGGAGAATTCATGGTGAAACTTCCTGTTCCTTTTTTGCCAGATGGGATTGCTAACCATTCGTATGTTACTGTGCCAGTAGTCTGAGCGTTAAACTGTAATTTAGTAATCGGTGTAGATGCGTTTGCCCGCCATTCTGTTATAAAGTCTTGACCATATAGATTGATCGAAATAATGGAAAAGCAAACAAATAGAAGATTTTTCATAAGGTAGGTGTTTACATGCTTAAATCTGTCCACAAATATAAGCCATATATTGCTATATTTGAAGTTCTAGAGCATAAAATTGTATACTTGATGATAATGAAAGAAGTCAATTTCTTAAAGCTGAGATGACCTACTTCATAACTATAAAAGAGCAATTACTTTTATTTTGCGATCACCCTTAGAGCAGTTGTTCTGTCAATTTTGTCTCACTTTTGTTAGACATCGCTTCGCTGTAGACTATCAATATTTAAGTATCTTACGTCTGTTGTTTCCTACTTTACCTAAGATAGAAAAATAGTAAATACCAGCTGGCAAATCTTGAAGTGAAATCTGTTCAGCAGATGACTCTAAAACCCCCGCTATGACTTTATTGCCGAGGATGTCAGTAATGCAAAATTGCTTTCCTTCTTCATTTGAAATGTTGATGATATCGGTCGTAGGGTTAGGATATATAGAAGTTGTACTAACCGTGAGATCTTGATTACTTACCAATCCAGAGCAGTCCGATCCTGGGTAATCTTTTCGATCTCCTTTCAAGGTCCACCCAAGGGTTTCAATAAGCGTATTTCTGGCGGCAACAGCGCTCTCGCCATAGACAAGATTTTCGGTTCCAATAGTCACATTTTTGATGTTCGGATTGTTTTCGAGCAATTTCACTAAAGTCGCAGTATAGGTATCACAATCCATACCTGTGAAATCAAGCATAGCGAATAACTGCACACCACTTCCAAATTTAAGATTTCCTGTGACTTGGTTATAGCTGCTCGCTTTTAAGAACATCCTAATCATACCTATTACATTTGAGACATTCCAATTTTCAATAGATTGATTAAATTTTACATTATATGCAAACATATCATTCATCAATTTTACATTCTGAGTGTTCCAATTACCGATTGGTTGATTGAAATCCTTAGCTCTATCAAACATCCTTGACATATCAGTCACATTACCTGTATTCCAATTTTCGATAGGTTGATTAAAGGAAGAATTGCCATTAAACATATATGACATGTCAGTTACTTTTGAAGTATTCCAATTTTCAATAGGTTGATTAAAGGAAGAAGCGGCCGCAAACATTGCCTTCATGGTATTTACCTTCTCTGTATTCCAATTTTCAATAGGTTGATTAAAAATTTTATTTTTATAAAACATTTGCGACATATTAGTCACTTTAGAAGTATCCCATTTTCCGATTGGTTGTTTAAATCCATTTGCATAGGAAAACATATTAAACATCGTAGTCACATTAGATGTATTCCAATCTTCAATAGGTTGATTAAATTTTGCAGTGCCCGCAAACATAGATGACATGTCAGTTACTTTTGAAGTATTCCATCTTCCGATTGGTTGATTAAAATTATTTGCAAGTCCAAACATAATTGCCATATTAGTCACATTGGATGTATTCCAATTTTCAATAGATTGATTGAACGAGCGAGCATACCTAAACATACCACTCATATTTGTTACATTCCCGGTATTCCATTTTCCGATTGGTTGATTAAAAATTATGGCGTCATTGAACATATCTGACATATTAGTCACATTAGCTGTATTCCAATTTTCAAGAGATTGATTGAATTTCTCAGCCCTCTTAAACATACCACTCATATTTTTTACTTTCTCGGTATTCCAGTTTCCGATTGGTTGATTAAAAATTTTGGCGTTATTGAACATACTTGACATATCAGTCACATTAGCAGTATTCCAAAGTTTAAGTTCCATATTATAAGACCCTGCTTCCTGAAACATAGATGCCATATTTGTGACCTTTGCTGTATTCCAACTTCCGATGTATCTGTTAAACTTGAATGTTCGAGCAAACATGAAAGACATATCGGTCACATTTGAAGTATTCCAAGTTCCAAGCTCGTTATTAAAATTGGTAGCGCCAGCAAACATGTAAGACATGTTGGTAACATTGGACATATCCCACAATCCAGTCAATGCATTCGATTTTCTTGCATCTTCAAACATGGACGAGACATCCGTAACTTTTGACAAATTGGGTTTGTCTTGTGCAGAAATCTCGAGATTTTCACAACCTTGAAATGCATTTTTCATACTGGACCATACCACAGATCCCCACTGCGCCACATTTATTAGCTTAAACGCGTCAGGTCCTCTTTCTAAATAAAACCTTCGTAAAGCGGTAGGTTTCATTGTTAATTTCAGTTTACTGCCTACCAGGAGAGTACTATACAAATTGATGATAACGACCCCAGGAGAATTCATCGTGAAACTCCCTGTTCCTTTTATACCCTGTGGGATTATCAACCATTCATAAGTTACTGCGCCAGAAGTATGTGCATTAAACTGTAATTTAGTAATAGACGTATTTGGGGTTGCCTGCCATTCTGTTATAAAGTCTTGCGCATATAGAGTGATCGAAATAAATGAAAAGCAAACAAATAGAAGATTTTTCATTAATTAGGTGTTTAATTGGTTGAATTTGTTAGCAAATATAAGCCATATATTGCTATATATGAAGTTCTAGAGCATAAAATTGTATACTTTCCGTGTTGAGTTATTTAGCTGATAACGCATGTTTGGTTTTGTTGATAGGATTTCCATTGACTAAATTGACGTATTGCTTAAATGAATACTCTTACAGTGACGTCACTCTCCTTAATCATTATCAGATGATAAAGCGATAGAACTCATATGGGTGTCTTATGTCATACATGAGACAACCATGAGACAACCATGGGACAACCATGGAACAACCGTGCATTATTTATGGGAATGTCTCGTCCTAAAATAGCTATACAGGTTACACAATTAATCCTAAAATAACTACATGTCTCGTTCCAAAATAGGGCAAGGCGTTGTACTCTTATTTATTTCTTATTTCCAAAACAAATAAAGGCAAAATCATAACCTGAGATGACCTGCTTCATATCTATAAAAGAGTAATTACTTTTATTTTATGATAGCCCCTTATAGCTGCAGTTCTCTCAACGCTGACTGAGTTATGTTAGGCTTCGTTATAAATGATCAATGTCTATAAAGTGAATTATTGTTTTTGAAATTTCAAAGGTTTGATTTTCTTGCCTAAGGTACTGATTATCAATTATATAAATCAGTTAATGTGCGTTGACAATGAAATTATTGCTAGCATACTTGACAATGAACTCATTGTTATGTAACCGTGGTGGTCTAATTTTTACGCCATCTCACCAAAATCTTATATTTTTGCTCTCTTTCATCACCTTGCTAATCCATTTATGAAATACACATTTGCAACTACGATACTTTGTTTTGTTGTCATCTTCACATCGACGGCACAAAAAACGATCACACTCGAAGATATCTACACCAAATCAACTTTCAGAACGAAGTCTGTACCAGGGTTCAATTTTCTGAAGGATGGTAAGCATTATAGTACGCTAGATGGAACTACGATTAAGAAAAATGATCTCACTAGTGGCAAATTTGTTGAAGACATCTTTATTGCATCAAATTTCAAAGATGTTGATGGTTTTGCAGGATATGTAGAAAGTTATAGTTTTAGTGATGATGAGTCAAAGATTATTATCGAAAACGATGGCGAACAGATATACCGATACTCTCAAAATGCGACAGTACATCTATATGACATCAAGTCTAAAACCATCTCTCTCGTAGCGAAGGAAAAGATCGCTAATGCACAATTATCTCCCGACAATACGAAAGTCGCGTATACCTACAATAATAATCTATATATCAAAAATATTGTAAAAAATCAAGTTACCCAAGTGACTATTGACGGCGCAAAAAACAAGATCATCAATGGTCTTTCTGATTGGGTTTACGAAGAAGAATTTGGTTTTACAAGGGCTTTCTATTGGTCACCTGATGGCAAGCAATTGGCTTTTATCAGATTTGATGAATCGGCAGTGCCGGAGTTTACGATGCAGCGATACAATAATGAAATGTATCCTGAGAATGTGACGTTTAAATACCCCAAAGTAGGCGAGAAAAACGCTAGTGTTCAGGCCATGATTTACGATATAGCGCAGGGCAAAACTAAAAAACTAGATCTTGGTGTGATGGATGATATTTATATACCAAGAGTCAAATGGACAAAGGAGGCATCCAAAGTGATCGTATTTAAAATGAACAGGCACCAGAATCATCTCCAGTTATTCCAATTTGACACAAAACGTGATAAATCGACGATAATACTTGATGAGAAAAATAAATATTACATCGAGATCACCGATGACCTAACTTTTCTGGCTGACGGTCGTGGATTTGTATGGACTTCAGAGAGTGAGGGATACAATCAACTATATTGGTATGACTCAGAGGGTAAGCTCAAAAACAAGATTACAACAGGCGAATACGATGTGACATCATTTTATGGTGTTGACGAGGAGAACAAACGTGTGTTTTTTCAAGTAGCCAAAGACTCACCAATGGAAAAACATGTCTATTCGTGCTTGCTCGATGGGACGGACATGAGAGATCTCACCCCAGGTCGCGGGACGAGCACAGCGCAATTTAGTAGTACATTTGACTATTTTACTTCAACATTTAGTACGATTAATTCTGCGCCAACTTATACTGTTTATGATCGCAATGGCAAAGAAGTGCGTGTTATCGAAGACAATAAATCTTTCGCAACATTACAAAAAGATTATGGCGTTTCTCCTGTAGAGTTTTTCAAATTTACTACCACAGAAAACGTCAAACTCAATGGTTATATGATCAAACCGCGTAATTTTGATAGCTCTCGTAAGTATCCAGTATTCATGACGCAGTATAGTGGTCCAGGTAGCCAGCAAGTCAATGATAGCTGGGGCGGGCGCAATTACTGGTGGCATCAGATGTTAGCACAAAATGGTTATATCATCGTATGTGTAGATGGTCGTGGCACAGGAGGTCGTGGTGAAGAATTTAGAAAGATGACGTATATGCAGATGGGACATTATGAAACCCTAGATCAGATCGAAACAGCCAAATATCTAGGCTCCCTTCCTTATGTGGAGAAATCGCGAATCGGTATTTACGGGTGGAGTTATGGTGGATTTATGTCATCGCTTTGTATTTTAAAAGGCAACGATGTATTTAAGTCAGCGATCGCTATTGCACCAGTGACGAGCTGGAAATGGTACGATTCTGTTTATACTGAACGATATATGCGCACAGTGGCCGAAAACGAAAAGGGATACAACGACAACTCACCTGTATATTTTGCTGATAGATTAAAAGGTAATTTTTTGCTATGCCACGGTATGGCTGATGACAACGTGCATTTTCAACATTCAGTCGAGATGGCCAATGCACTTATTAAAGCCAATAAGCAATTTGACACCTATTACTATCCTAATCGCAATCATGGGATTTATGGTGATAATGCCACAATCCACCTATTTACCAAGATGACAAATTTTATCTATGAGAAAATATAGTTTCATATATTGTCTACTTTGCTTAAGTGCATTTGCGTGCAATAAAGCGCCAAGTTTTGGTATTGATCAAATTTCATGGCTTGAAGGTGCTTGGCGTGTAACCGATGGATCAGGTATAGAATCATGGAAGCGCGAAGGATCGGAAATGAAGGGCAATGTATTCAATAATAGGAAATCGACTTACACTGAGTCACTTAGAATTCACCTTGGTATTGACAAAAATCTCATTTACGAGGCAACCGTCAAAGATCAAAATGGTGGCAAGCCTATCTCCTTCGGACTAATGTATCGAAGCACTGATAGTATTCAATTTGTCAATATGCAGCACGATTTTCCAAATTACATTGAGTATAAAAAGATCAACGACACGATTGTCATCGGGCATGCGTATGGTTTCAAAGGCAGTAATGAT
>JANMMV010000022.1:0-2587 GCA_031373565.1 Saprospiraceae bacterium | reverse complement strand
AGTCGACTACACAGTAAAGCATATTTTAGTTCGAAATGATAAGGGACAGACAGTTGCTCAACTAAAAGATACCCGCAATCTCGGTAAACTCGATGTAGATGTGTCAACATATCCTACCGGTATTTATTTGATTTCATGCCTAATAAATAACCGCGTAATCACAAAACGATTTGTGGTAAGTAAGTAAATAGATAATCTAAAAATGTAAATCAAAGGTGTCTTATCAGAAGTAGGACACCTTTGTTGTTTTTAGTGGAATGGACAAACCGATTCTTCTCAAAAACCAAAAGTTTTGCTCCTTTTTCGTCACATGATATTAAGAGTTGTAAAAAAATGATAGTTTTGCGCCCTTTATTAAAACAATCACAAGAATATGAAGACTTTACATTTTGGATTATTGATCATAATATGCTTTGCATTTAGCTGTAAAGACAGTTCAACTAAACCTGTCAAAACAAACGACCCTGCTGCTACAACTAACAAGACAGAATTGTTTGAAGATGCAGGACTGGCAGACAAATCAGGTATGCTCGAAGCCCGTCAAAATGAAATATGGCCAGAAGTGCCATCCTTCGTACATTTTAGATCGAATGGTATTGTAAGGGCTTACCTAAACACTGTCAGGAAGGATTCAGTGGATTTTACGCAAAATGATCTCGTCTCGATTATAGGTAGAAAGGTGGGGCATGGAGTAGATTTTGTAGTTGATAGCCTTGATGTAAAATCTTCCCCTGCTAAGCTCGTCTTAAGAACAGTCAAAAATGATAAAGTTAAGAATGAACATAGACCAAGCTTCGTTTTTTCAATTCCGAAAAAATATGCGGCCACCACACCAACTATTATTCTTGACTCCAAGTTAGTCGGCGGGATGGTTATAGACTAGGACAGAGTAATCAACTCGATATATCATAAAAAAAGTGAATTCAAATATTGCGGTTGAGTTCCCTTTTTTATGTACTGGCTATCCTTATATCTTAATAAACTTAGCAGTAGTCGAAGGTTTCCCTTTGGAATAGACTGTCAAAAAGTAAGCACCAGCGCTACAGCCTATCATCGAAACTTTCGATTGGTCTATGACATTTCCTTTTTTAACTATTTTACCTTCCACATTCATAATCTGATAGATGCTTTGTCCTGCATTTAGTACTGTAAAAGCCAACTCGTCAGTGACAACCGTACTCGTTATCTCTAGATTCGTTGTTCGTTCATCTTTAGTACCGACTTGATATCCTATCTGTTTGAGGTCAAAAGATAAGATACTTCGTCCAAATGTGCCCGCTACTAATTCATTTCTTACTTCGTTGTAACATAAGTCATAGACTGGTATTGTAACCATGTTGTCTCCTACTCTGGACCATGTATTATTAAAAGTATTCAAATAGTACACTCCACCATCTGTGCCTACAAATACATGATCTTGGAGAATATCATCCAAAGGCGGTAATACCAACACTTTGTTAATCGAAAGATTTGGTAAACCTTGACCCAGTTTTTGCCAAGTTTGACCAAGATTATCAGATTTAAAGATCAATGGACTATCATCATTATCTCTATATCCAGATAATCCGACGTAAATGGTATTGGGTAATACGGTCGAAAAAGTTACTGAAGCTATATATCTATCCGGTAATCCAAGTGTAATATCTCTCCACGAATTGCCTAGATCTTTTGTAATCCAAACTTTGGCGTCACTTGTACCTGCCAAAATATATCTATCATCTAATGAAGATATGCCGATAGCGCTAATGTTCTTTCGGAGATAATTTGAATTTGAATCTGTAAGAACGGCACTAGCTACTTCCCAGATCCCTTCAGGAGCTGTCTTATTGATGTAAATTCTATCTGTTCCTGTCACTAATTGCTCAGATTGCAATTGGCTTTGAACAAAGGGCATATCCCAGTTCCTTGGCTCTCCGCTTTGAATTCCTTCAGTAAAACCATTGAAAGAAATACCCCCATCGACTGATGACACTAACCCTCCATTTTGAGTCTCAGCATACATGATATCAGAGCTTGTTGGATCAAACATCGGTTGAAAACCGTCACCACCAAATATCCGTTCCCAATTATCGATTGTTCCCTCATTACCACCCGTTGTACCATTATCCTGCAATCCCCCATAATACTTATCGGGTTGATGGGGATTATACGCTACTCTATATATCTGATTTGTAGGTATGTTTTCGGTGTCTTTCCAGGTGACGCAATCATCCGCTGTACTGTACGCACCACCATCAGTGGCCAAATAAATGGTACCATTTTTATCAAAAATTAAGTCGTGTTTGTCTGCATGTACTGCATATTGCCACCACTCTGGAGTTGCAATCGCCCACGTGCTGCCACCATCTTTGGTCCTCCATAAATCTACGGCGAGTACAAAGACATCATCAGGATTGGTTGGGTTTATTACGATTTTACCAAAATACCATCCGAAGCCACCTGTAACTCCTGGTTCTAATCCGTCGGGTCCTACTTTGAGTTCTGTCCATTGTTGACCGGCATCGGACGTCTTCAATATATGGCTAATATTCAGATCTGAAGCACTAACATACGATGCATACAGGATATTTGGGTTGCTTTGAGAGAT
>JANMMV010000010.1:0-2744 GCA_031373565.1 Saprospiraceae bacterium | reverse complement strand
CACCGCTCAAAAGCTAGCCGAAAAACAATCTTTCGATATTACTGATGCTTTAAACAAAACGGCGATTGTGGCGATTACGGATATCCAAGGCACAATTACCTTTGCTAATGATAAATTCTGTCAAATTTCTAAATATAATCGCGAAGAGTTGATCGGACAAAATCATCGGATTCTCAACTCTGGACATCATCCGCGTCAGTTTTTTACTGGGATGTGGAAGGCGATTGCTAGCGGACAAACATGGAGGGCGGAGATTAAAAATCTCGCTAAGGATGGTTCATTCTATTGGGTCGATACAACGATCGTGCCATTTCTCAATGAACAGGGTAAACCCTATAAATATCTTGCGATTCGCAAGGATATCACCGATCGCAAAGCTGCCGAGATTGAGTTACAAAAGCTGTCATTGATTGCTAGTACAACCGATAATGTGGCGATTGTTACTAACCCGCAAGGAAAAATTGAATGGGTTAATGAAAGTTTCTATCGGGTCACAGGTTACACCTTAGCGGAAGTAGTCGGAAAGAAACCAGGGGATATTTTGCAAGGGGTGAAAACTTCTAAGGAAACAGTTGCCGAAATTCGCTATGCCTTAGCAAGACAAGAACCTAGAAGTTACGCATTGACAGAAGGTAGAAGATTTGCAGGTAGGAGATAACTGCAATCAACCAAATTTTTAACGATAAAAGAGTGAATGACATCATTAAACAAATTACGCTTGAGAGCATAGCAATTCGTAATTAAATCGTGGATACAACGCAACTGCAAGTGGACAAAAGCCGAAATAGCCGCAAAGATATGATTGGAGATAGCCAGAGTCTGTCTAACGAAGAAACGCTCAATATTGGCAACTTGTTTAACGGCTCTGTGAAAAGATTCAATCTGCCAATGCAGATCATGGATGTCCATAAATTGAGTGCGGGTAATCTCAGCAATCTTGTCAGGGTCTGGTCGGTAGATGATGTAGTGACGGAACTCGTTTTTGAAAACCGTTCTAAACACCTTGACCAAACCAAACCCCTTAAGATGCATCTCTAATCCAGTATAGGGAATTTCGCAGTTTGACACTTGAGAATATGCGGTTACATCTGCACTCAAGGAAACTGAGCGGTTTTTTTCAATGCCAAATAGAAATCCAAGTCCATAGTGTTTGATGTACTCAAGATTCTCGGCACTTGCATACCAACTATCACCTGTGACAAATGCTGGTTTCAGTCCCCATGAGATGATTTCAGAGAGCATCTCCCTAAAATATTCATTCTTGGTCTTGCCCTCTTCTTTGTTATATATACGGTAATTCACAGGAAAATCTCGACCGTTCACATCGGTGTAGTACAGGGTGATTAGATTGATCCCTTTCACCACTTTCTTGTGTTTCCCTGACCAGAAATAGCTGATTAGTAACGCTTTGCTGGTGTTGCTATATGGTTTGTCTAGCACTGTATCATCGACACTAAGTACTCCTCCCTCTTTCTTGATGTTTGGCTCGACACTTTTGTAGAGGTCTTTTCCTGTATAACTTTCCCGCAGCAAAAATCGGTTCACACTATCATGAGACACTTCTTTGAGAATTTCGCCTAACCTCACACAACTTACCTGTTTCGGTTCTGACAATAAAAACAAGATGTACTTGTTCAAGTCACATTTGGCTGTTGATGGTTTACTGATTTCCCTCATTTTTGCTAGAGCTATTGTTGGCTACTTCAATGCCTATTTTCTCCCATCTGTCAATGCGTAACTTCTAATCGATTTTGCGATCAATTTTCTCTAAGGTCTTCTGGATTTTTTGTAATCGTTTTTCTAAATCTTTGAGTTTATGCAATACAGCAGCAAAACCCATTACGGAAATACCTAAGTTGAGGATACTGGCACTAGATGCAATATCTCCTATTGTCGGCAAATTATTTGTAGCAGCATTTGGAACTTCCCTTAGCCATGTAACGATAGGCTTAGTCCCAGCAACTTCTCGAATCACGCCCCCAGCGCGATAGTAAATGCCATCAGTCAACCCTTGATCGATCTCGGCAGGTACTTCAAAGGTTGGGGTTAGCGTAATCATGTCAATTTCATACTACAGTGTTCGCCAGTTTAATATTTTTTTGTAGCAGGCGATCGCCTTGTGCTGCTAGTCTTAAAGAATATACTGCGGTTTTTCTTTATATTACGAGTAGCTAGCGAGAATAGGAATTTTAAATATGGCTTTTGAACAAATCGAAGCATTTTTAAAGAAAATGCAGTCTGAACCTGAACTAAAAAACGAGGTGCTCGCAGCATCAACCGCGGATGATGTTGCGCGAGTAGCACTAAAGCTTGGTTTTGAATTTTCAGGTGATGAATTATTGAGAATGTCAGGTAAGAAAGTTGGCAAGATTACGGTTAGAAAAACTGATATTCCTGGAGAGTACAACTAGGGGGCACGCGAGAAGCAAGGCGATGAGATTTTGCAGCAGGAAGCTCAAGCTAAAATTGATAACAATCGCCGTTTACAAGGTGACATTAAGCAAAATATTGATGCTTATAATGGGGCAGTTTCTAACATTAATGCTTGTTTAGAAGCGATGCAATTGTCGCGTAAAAAGTTGCTCGTAATCAGTGAATCCTATTTGTCGCTTGTTTTGACAACTGTAGCGATCAATTTTATTGATGCTGAGTCTGTTGTCGTTGATGAAGCGATCGATGCAGAAAGTTAAACCTAATTTCAGTTTAGGAATTATTATGTTAGGCAATAAATTATTGATTATTCC
>JANMMV010000826.1:0-3264 GCA_031373565.1 Saprospiraceae bacterium | reverse complement strand
AAGCACTTTATTGGGTGCAATACCGGTCACTTTGAAAGACAATGTACTATCCAAACAAGTAGATATATTATTAAAGCACCCAAAATTTATAAAGCCATCGCCGTATAATGGAGCTAATGTATTTAATGTTCCTTCACTTGAGTAAAATTGTGATCCGTAGTAATCATAACTATAGGATCCAAGGTCATATAATTCATTTTCTACAGGCTCTGCGTCGAGATTAAAGGTTAAAAATCCATTTACACTGGCTTTAAACTTAGTGTAATTTATACCATGATAAGTAAAAGTAAACCCTATATCGGTAGAATCACTAAGATAATCATCTGCATAAGGTCCAAATAAAGTTTGAATTGGCCATTGAAAGTTAGAGGGTGACTCGTCAAATATGGAGTTATATGCTACGTTTGTCTGGTATTGTGCGCTGTAGTCTGCAATAGTTTGGCCAAAGACGGGCTGTACCAGTAAGATTAAGAAACTAATTGTTATTAGTCTTTTAATGGTCGACACTACACTATTAAGTTCCATATGTATACGTTTTTTTTTTGAATGGTCATAACTCGTCCCGCGTAATCAGCGAGATGAATCCTTTGCCTTTACAGCATTCCCAAAAGTCGATAAATATGTGAAAGAATAACTAAAATTACAACCTGAAAATGCAGTTAATGCTGAAAAATATATGAATTCATAGATGTAAAATGAGTGTCTTAAAGACAAGGTCTTAAAATCAGGATATCATTAACGTCCGCTGAAAAGGTCAACCATTCATTTTGAATAAATATGTTTAAAAGACATTCGCGGATCTAGGCGTAGATCATTGCCTTCATTTTCGAGTGATTTCGTATCACTCGAAAGTCATCAAAGCTGACACCTTTCGGTGACCTTTTTTTGATCAAGCTTTTAACGCGGAGCGTCACACGTCTGGATACTTTTTTAGGATTCAAAAAAGTACTTGAAAGACCCTTGCTGAATGAAGAGTCCATTGAGCGGAGTGTCGAAGTACTGCACAAGGTAAAAGCCAATTAAGAACTTGAATGCTAGGGTGTAGGTTGAATTGACCTAGCAGTCATGCACGTAAATTTTACAATATCGCCTTAAGAATAGAATTCACTGCATTACATCACATCAGGCAAGGACTACTTAGACAAATAGAGAGAAATCTCCTTACTGTTTTTTGTACAATAAGCCTAATAAGAGAAGTCAATTTATCTAGCTCAATTACTTGTAACGACCAACAATCGACTTACTCTACCATCGCTTATGATGTACATCCCTATCGGAAGCCCTTGGATCGAAACGGAACTATCATCACCTGACAATGCTAATTTTCCATTGACGTTTATAATTCTATAGTGTATCTTTCTGTTAAAGTAGATAATGTCTTTAGCAGGGTTAGGGTAGAAGCTTAGACCGCTAGCATTTTCAATATCATCAGCTACACCACTCACATCACTTAAAGTATATTGTTTAAGCCATTTCCAATGTTCGGTCGGTGCCCAATTGGGGTAGCTATGTCCAAGATCTTTGACAAAAATATACTTAAACTCGTGCCCATCATTGGCATCGAGTGGGAGGTATGTCGTTAGTACCAAGTTATTAGTATCACCGACAATACCCGTATGCTGGCCCTTTAATCCGAAATTTCTAGCAACATTATTTGCGATTCTATAGTGTTTGCCATTAAGATAGGGTATATTTGGAGTACTGATCAAGGTATCAAATAATCTCATCGGAACCGCAGGAAAATCAGGCCCTACATTGCCAGGACCGTAATCTCTATTACCTACTTGATAAAGATAAGGTATCTTTCTATTTGGTATAAAAATAGTATCTAAATAAAATGAAGAAGCATTACTGCATACTGCTGCAAGGATATCACTCATTTCTATGGTACATTTTGCGGCCATCGCACCACCATTGCTAAATCCATTGAGGTAAATTCGCTGAGCATCTATAGCCAATTCAACTTTGGCCATTTCGATAATCCTACGTAAAAACTTAATGTCATCATATCCTATTTCTCCTGGTTGAAACACCCAATTGGCATCTGGCCTATGATTCCATTTTGTGGTAGTTTTCAATTCACCTTCATCAATAATTTTGTATCTCAGAGCGCTAGGAAAGACGGCTATAAAACCTTCTTTTTCAGCCAATTCTGCCCAGCCAGAATCTTCATACATTCTTTCTCCATCACCGCCTGTACCGTGCAACATAAATACGAGCGGAACAGCTGCATTACCTGTGTAAGAATTGGGTACATGGAAAAATACTTCCCTTTCTTTACCATCTACGATAATGGTTTTACGAATTTTTCCACCTGCGATTAGATTTGAAAATGCACAAAACAGGCTGAGTAGGATGAAGGTTGAAGTTCTCATTTTTTATGGTTTTATAAGTTGACTAATAACATGGCAAAAGTAGCTGTAATTATGATTGCTTTTACTACCCGTTTGGGTGGTTTTTGTTTAGTCTTTTAAATAATATTTGGTTAATTCTACGGCGCAAGGTAACTTTGAAGATATTATATCAAATATGTGATGAAAGGACAAGATCAGGATCACACAAAACGTGATGATTGTTTTCACGCAAAACGTGAGTTCGGCAACACCACAGATAAAGATCATGTTGTCAGAGCGGTTTCGCGGTAACGCGGGACGAGTCATGGCCATTAAAAAATAAATAAAGATAACATATGAAATCCCCATAAACGGTACGCATACAATCATGCATGTTAAATTGATAAGTTTTTTTAGGGATTTTGACCTGGTTTATGCATTAGAATTGGTAATAGATTTGCTAAAGCATAATCCAGATTTAAAAGCTTAACAAAACATGTGCAGCTTTAGCGGCATTCAACAAATTAGCAAAATATAAACACGTGAAATTAATAATCTCTTTATTTGTCGCCTTGGCACTAGTGTCGCCAACATATTCAACGACATCTAGTGCAGACTCTACCATATATTATAAGTTTATTGCCGAACTATTGCAAAAAGGAATCAACGAAGCACTAAATAATGATATGAAGGAATGCTATTTACATTTTGATGAAGCTTACGCTTTGGCAGAAACCCATAAGCTAGAACAACTTCTTCCGATACTTGCCATTTCTCAAAGTCGCTTATTTTTTATCGAGAAGAAGTATGATGATGCATTAATAAAAATCGGAAAAAAATCACTCCATAAAAATATTCATTATCTGCTGGCACTACTCAGTTTTGTTGCAATCTTTTTTTTCCATGTGCCGTTTCCAATTATTATTCTTTC
>JANMMV010000824.1:0-1647 GCA_031373565.1 Saprospiraceae bacterium | reverse complement strand
GTCGCTGCTGCCAAAAGTTTGATTGCTCGTCCATTAGACAACGCTAAAGGAATACTGAGATTGAGAAACATAATGACATATATAAATAGAACCATAATGGCCCCTGCATATACGATGATGTGCACGATTGCTACAAATTGTGCGTCTAGCATCAAGTATAATCCCGCTATCGAAAAGAAAGTCACCAATAGATTGAGAACGCTGTACATGGCATTCTTTTGATAAACCATCATCAAGCTACAAAAGATAGCGATGGCTGATAATGAATAGAATAATAATTGTGACATAAGTTGGTGTTGTACTTTGTTAATTAAAGGGCTCCTTCGCGAACGCCTTTACGTCTCGGATTGACGTCGATACGATCTTGAGCTATGGTGCCTTCTACGAGCATATCTTTGGTATACAAAAACTGATCTCTTTCATAATTAGATAGTTTGATACGATCTGTAAGGTAGATGGCATCCTTTGGACAAGCTTCTTCGCAAAGTCCGCAGAATATACATCTCAACATATTGATGTTGTATTCTTCTGCATATTTTTCTTCGCGATACAAATGTTGTTCTCCTTTCTGTCGTTCACCAGCTATCATAGTGATGGCCTCCGCAGGACAAGCTACGGCACATAGACCACAAGCGGTACAGTTTTCACGGCCTTCGTCGTCTCTTTTGAGGACGTGTTGACCACGGAATACCTGAGCATGGATCTTGATCTCTTCAGGATACTTGATCGTAACCTTCTTTTTGAAAAGGTGTTTGATCGTTATTTTTAATCCACTCAGGATCGCTGGTATGTACAAGCGCTCTGTGGTGGTCATTTCTTTGTTGGAGACGACAACGCTCCTATTAGTCAATGGCTTCATAAACCGTACTGATTACTTATTAAAAAACAATATCAATCCACCTGTGACAAGCATGTTTAGTATCGATAATGGTATCAATACCTTCCATCCTAAGTTCATCAATTGGTCAAATCTAAATCTCGGTATCGTCCATCTTACCCACATAAAGAAGAAGATGAAAAATATGATTTTTGCCAATAAGACAACCACACAAATCAATGCGAATGGTATCTCACCCACTGCCGCTTGGACTGAATGCATTCCAGGGAAGTTGTAACCGCCGAAATATAAGCATGAGATCATCGCACTAGAGATAAACATATTGACATACTCTGAGAATAGGTAAAAACCTAATTTCATACTTGAATACTCTGTGTGATATCCGCCTACGAGCTCTGTCTCACTTTCAGGCAAGTCAAAAGGGGTTCGATTACATTCTGCGAAAGCGCATATGATAAATATTAAGAATCCTAGTGGCTGCCATATCACATTCCATGCCATACCTCCCCAGCCGCTTTGCTGCTCGACGATGTTGCCTAATGTCAGAGATCCTGTCGACATAACGATTGCAATGATACTCATACCCATAGCTAATTCATATGAGATCATTTGTGATGATGCACGGATCGCTCCGAGCAACGCAAATTTATTATTAGACGCCCAGCCACCGATCATGATACCGTAGACTCCGATACTTACAACACCTAATACATATAGCACTCCAATGTTGAGATCCGCGACTTGTAGCGCCATTTTCTGACCTGCTATTGTGATGGCCGGACCCCAAGGAATAACGGCGCTTGTCATTA
>JANMMV010000779.1:0-4479 GCA_031373565.1 Saprospiraceae bacterium | reverse complement strand
CAGAAAACTAGAAGTCCCTGTGATATTATTGCCATTTATATTCCAAGCTGAAGTACCTGTCATTAAATATTGCCATTGTGATCCATTGAATACTGAAAACAACGATGCGGTGGTGTCATATATCATTAATCCCTTGGCCGGACTTGCGATAAAATTTCTACTTATTGTACTAGTACGTGGTACTAACAATCCTTTCGTAGCGCTTTTTAAATCAAGTAATGATGAACTGTGGGGACTCGGTGTCCCTATGCCTACAGATTGACCGTGGCTTAGTGTAGTACCTAGGATGATCAAAAAAATAATGGACAATAAATTTTTCATTTTTTATAATTTTTTTGGTGTGAAATGAGCGTAGTGGTCTAGTCAAGGATTTGTCGAAGGTTACGATGATACGTATGCTCAAAGTTAAGAAATTCGGTACCTGCGACGATAATCAAAAACCTAGAGACAAAAAAAATGTATGAATTCATATAGTTTTTGAAGATCCCACTAAAATCTATGAATTCATAGAGTTGTTGTTAAAAAAAAACATCACATTTGTAAGGCAATTATAATCGCATCGATAAGTTTAAATTGGAATGAATGGTCAAACTTTGCATCACCGATGATCACAAAATGGTTTTAGAAGGTCTTCAACTTTTATTAGAAGATCAACAGGATATCCATGTGGTAAAATTGTGTCACGATGCTAAGGAATTGATTGCTTATTTAAAAGATGAATTGCCGGATGTGATTTTATTGGACATAAATATGCCTGAGCTAAATGGGATTGAAGCTTGCAGAATCATTAAAAAAGATTATCCGCAAATCAAAGTTATTGCTTTGTCCATGATCGCTGAAGCCCATTTGATAAAACTAATGTTGCGTAATGGCGCAGATGGTTATCTCCATAAAAATGCTGGACGTGAAGAAATTATAGAAGCCATCGTCGACGTATCTGAAGGTAAAAGATATATCAGCAATGAAATAACAGATATCTTAGTGGGCCAAAATGAGAGCCCAAAACTGAATGCATCACCCTTCCCCAAACTGTCAACACGGGAAACACAAATATTGTCCTTGATAATCGACGAAAAAACAACGCAAGAGATTGCAGATAAGTTATTTATTAGTTTCGGCACAGTAGAGACACATCGTAGAAATATCATGATAAAACTAGGCGTAAAAAATACGGCAGGATTGGTTAGGACTGCCTTGGAGTATGGATTAGTTCATTGACAAACGTAGCAAAATTTAATGCACTCATGATGCCAAGATTCCACAACCTATCATTCTGTAAGATTTTACTTTGTTGTTCGTTACTTTTTTCACTCCCATTAGCGAGTAATGCACAGCTCGATAGTCTATTGAATGTATTTAGGGATTTACAAGATGCAACCAAAGTAGGTCCACTGTTCAAAGAAATGGGTACAGTGTGTGCATACGATAGAGATTGTTTTCAGGACTTTGAAGCTTATACATACAGTTCGCCACTTACTCCTGTCAAAGCCCAAGGCATGTTTTTATATGCCAGTTATTATGCGAATAAAAGTCTCTATGATATTGGTGATAAACTATTTGAGAAAGGACTTCGTGTGATCAAAAAAAGTGATCAAAAGCATCCGTTGATCGGTAGGTTTTATATCGCTATGGCGGTAAGTTTTAGATATCAAAATGTTCTTGATTCGGCCATCTATTATGCAGACAAGGGATACACTGCCTTAAAACAAAACAAACTTGATCAGTATTATTGGATGTATTACAAGACAAAATATCTCGTTTATTTGGACCTTAAAGACTACAAAAGGGCGGACCAGAACTTAATACAAGCCTATGAGTCAGCGGATCCCAATAACAGGATGGACAGAGGTTTTTTATTACATTCATTGCTACTTGCGAAAAAAGAAAGAGGCCCCCAGAGTGATTTTATAAAGTATTTGGATGAATTTATCAAATTTAAAAAGGCTGGAAATAAACATAAAGAACTAGATGCCGAACATAGCGGGTTATTAGCCTTTTTTGATAGTGAAGAAGAGGCCATCAAGGTACTAGAAGAAAGATTAAAAAAACTAGAAGGCGGTACTGAAGTTGATATAAGTTTGTCTAGACTTGTATTAGCGGATAAATATACAAAAAACAATCAAGGTGATGCAGCAATAGAGCAACTAAACAAGGCAGAAAAAGAAGGCAGTGCTTCAACTAATAAGAGCTTGTATTGGCAAAAGTTCCAAACATATAGACAATTAAACAAGCATCAGCAAGCGTACGATGCCATTGAGAAATATCTTACTATTCAAGATTCTTCGTATCGTCAACTCCTGGATAAGCAGATAGCAGAGCATGAAGTAATCTTCAAAACTAAAGAGAAAGAGCAAGAATTAGTGTTGAAAAAAGCAGAATTAGCGGAAGCCAAAATAGTCCAACAATCTATTTTTGGATTGTTTTTGCTTTTGGCGACGTTAGCCATGACTTTCTTTTACATGTATAAAAAGAGACAAAAATATATTCAATCACTCATCGCCAAGGATATGACCATACAGCAACAAAAAATCATAGAATTAGAACAAAAGAATAAATTGCTCTCACTAAACTCGATGATAGAAGGCCAAGAATCAGAAAGAATGCGCATCGCCCAGGATTTACATGATGGATTAGGTGGCCTACTGACGACCGTGAAGGCACATTTTAGTACCATTCAAAAGGAAATTGAAAATATCGAATCCCTAAACATATATTCAAAAACGAATAGGCTGATTGATGAAGCTTGTACCGAAGTCCGGAGGATCGCTCATGATATGGTGCCTTATTCCATCAAAATAAGCGGCTTACACGGTGCCTTAGAAGATTTGAAAGAAAGTGTAATTGCAAGAGGTTTGGAATGCGAAGTAGAAATTCATAATTTTACTAAAGACCAACTCAACGAGCAACAGGCAAATATGGTGTATAGGATTCTACAAGAGATCACAAATAATGCAATCAAACACGCTCAGGCCAATCATATTTTTATTCAATTAATGGGCCACGAAAACAAATTACATATCCTTGTAGAAGATGATGGAGTAGGCTTTGATGTGTCAAAGCAAGATTATCATGGGATGGGATTAAAAAGCATCAACTCCAGAGTAGCCTATTTAGGGGGTACCATCATGTATGACTCATCACCCGGGCAAGGCACTAATATTAATATAGAAATAGATGTGTGAAGGGAAGGATGTTATTTATATCTTAGTTCTACGTTATTGGGCAAAAGAAATCTATTGCTAACTTTGTGATGTAAGATGTAAGCCTATGCATAAAATGGTTGCTTTCTCTCTTCCGAATACTGGTTACTATGTAAAAGCCATGTGAGTACAAACACACTGTCGAGATAAGGGGTGGCCACTTACCTTTAATGTAAAGTATTTTGGGTTAATATTTGACATCATCTTTTTAGAAGGTGGTTTGCCGTAGGATGGTCTTGCCAATGGGGATTAGCGTTACTTTATCCAACTTACCCGTTCTTTGATTAATTAGTTTTGTTATTATTTTACCTTTTGCGTGTTTTGGTAAAGTATTTTTGTCGTATGCATATTTAGTTAATGAAACAGGTCGATAGGTGAAGTCGGTAAATTTATTGGCATAACTTTTTCCTATGATTTCTTTTGCATTAATAGGTAAAGAATAGATCAAAGCACCGTAAGCAAAATAGTGATTTCCGTTATTATCTGCTTTTATTTGAATGTCTGTGTCAAAGGAAATATCCACAACATCATTTGGTAAAAAATCTCTTTCTATAACTATAAAGTCATTCACAATCCTATATTTTTCATTTGTTTTTACTCTTTTTGCCCAGTTGGGTTTTCTTATTTTAAGTATAAAATTTGAAGATTTTGTTTGTGTTATTTTAAATGTAAAAGCATTTTCATGGGGATATTGCGTTAAACTTTGAATTTCGATTGGATGACCATCTATTTCTGTTTTTACAATATTTGGCATTAATATAGTTGCTATCATTGTTTTTTTATCTTCCTTCATCCATGAAGATTGAATAAAATAAGGGGAAATTCTGCCAGCGTTCGGACTGCAGCAGACTGCAACATCTTGATGAACAGGTGAGTATTTGTAGCGTGTTTGGTTTCTATCTGCTTCTACTTCACCATTTTTCGTTCCTAACATTTCATAGGAATTATCCGTTTTTAAGTAGGCTATACAAGAATGTTCCGGATTTCTTGCCCCTTGTGCAGCATTGTAAAAGATAGTTTCGATTTCATCACCAATTAAGGCATTTCCAGTTTTTTGAAGTAATACAGTATAACTATCTAATAACTCATGGATAGAACAATATTCATATCCAGTATGTGCAGCATCAGCCGTTCTTTCGGCGATCCATTCATCACCTATCGGTCCGCCAGTTATTGTTGTTGCCTGCTTTATTTTTTCGATATAAATACCCAAAGCCTTTTCCAATTCCTTATTTTCACTGGCATAAGCAGCCACAATCAAAGGACGCAAATGCTCGTA
>JANMMV010000770.1:0-11116 GCA_031373565.1 Saprospiraceae bacterium | reverse complement strand
TTCGTTAAAATTGCTTTTTTTGCTATCACCTTCTCTTCGTCCCAATTTTGATTTAGATGGTGCGGTACATTTATCATCACAAACCAATTTTCTCATCCAGCCTTCGCCTGTCCTGCTTCCATCTTAGAAGTGATATTGATATAAACAGTAGGATCGTGATACATAGTTTTTTTGTTGAAAATAGTATTAAACTCTTCCTCGTAGTCTTTTGTAAAAAAAATATTGTGTAGATGCAACTGGTCAAAAGACTTTTTCATTCCCCAATAAAAAATGAAGGCACTACTTGATCTTTCTTGCTTTAGTACTTCTTTGGCTTTAAATTCTTCGTTCAATAATTTTTTATACGTATAGTATACATCCATATTACTTACCACAATATCACAATCATAAGTTGTGCTCTTTGTGATCACTTGCGAAGCTTTATTATCTATGACTTCTATTTTATTTACCTCTTCCCCATAGAAAAAAGTAACATTCATTTTCGCTGCTAAATTGACCAGCGCATTGGTAATGCTAATCATACCCCCTTTAGGATAAAAAGTTCCCTCGTTCTGCTCTAGGTGAGGTATGAGACTAAGCATCCCTGGCGCAGTGTACGGATTGCTTCCATTGTAAGTTGCATATCTATTAAACATTTGTATAGTTTCCTTCTTGGAGAATCTTGTTGAATTATACTCGTGCAAACTTGAAAAAAGATACCTAAACTTAGTTTTTGCTAAGGCAGGAAAAATCCTTTTGAATGGAAATAGCTTTCGCTTATGCAAGGAATAATCGACAAACAATTCACCGATATACGTATAGCAATTTTCAGCATCTTTGAGATAGTCTGTAATATTGCAAGCTGGCTCTCCTACACAAGTTTGCATTTCAACAGCAAATTTGTCTTTGTCAGTGTATGCATTAACTATTTTGCCATTAGGAAAAAAATACTTGCAGGCTATAGGTACCGCTTCAAACTGAAAATAATCAGTAGTCTTTTCGCCACACAACGCAAATAAATCTTCTATATTTTTTGGTTGTGTAAATAATGAAGGGCCCGCATCAAACTCATAGCCTCCCTTGGTAAAATGCGAAAGTTTACCTCCCGGATACGTATTCTTTTCCAAAACCGTTACCTGCCATCCCTGATGAGCAAGTCTGATGGCAGATGCTATCCCTGCGATGCCAGCTCCGATTACACACGCCTTCTTATTATTCATAATAGTATATAAAACATAAGTCATATATTATTGTTTTCATAACTTTGACAAAATCAATATATGAATTTTTCGCAACAAATTACGACAATCACCATAGTTGATTTTAAAGGTCTTCCTAATAAGTGGTTTGCTTTCACACAGATGGGCATATTGCCTTTCTTCCTAAAAGCCAAGGGACTCCAAACTTTTAAATTGATGGGAAGCGGCGCTAACGATGGCTTCGGAGCCATTCCAAATTTTGGCAGGTATGCTCTACTTGGCATTTGGGACAGTGAAGCTTTTGCGTTAGCTTTTTTCAAAGAAAATAAACGATGGAGTGATTATTTGAAAAAGTCAAACGGCCACAAAACACATTTCCTACAAAATACGATGGCACATGGTACTTGGGGAGGTCAAAACCCATTCTTAAAATCAGCTGAGCATGATCCAAACGCCAAAGTAGCAGTTATTACAAGAGCTACTATAAAATGGTGGCACATGCTTAATTTTTGGCAGAATGTCCCAGATTCTAGCAAAGATATCTTGAAGCAAGATGGGTTGATTTTTGCAATCGGAATCGGCGAAATGCCACTGAGATTTCAAGCTACTTTCTCGATATGGGAAAACTCAGAATACATGAAGAAATTTGCTTATAAAAGTAAGCAACATACAGATATGATCGTAAAGACAAACAAGATCGGGTGGTACAAGGAAGAGATGTTTACTAGATTCCAAGTGATCGATAGGTAAATATGTACACTATTAACGATCATTTCATAAAACCCCTCTAACAATATTGAAACCTACCCAGCAAACCCTAATTTCCCGGTACTAGGAGAGATCACTAGATGGAAATTGTCTTTGAAAAGTTTGATAGAGATAGCGAGAAGAATAATACCGAAGACCTTGCGTAATATATTTGTACCTGCATCTCCTAGTTTGTCTTTGATCCATGTCGAATAATGGAGCACCAGATAAACTAAAACAATATTGAGACTTATAGCAGCTAAAATATCGAAGTTATCATATTTTGATTTGAGCGAGATGATAGTCGTCATAGTACCAGCTCCAGCAATCAAAGGAAAAGCAATTGGCACTATAGTTCCTTGAAGACTGCTCCCAGGCGCTTCTCTAAAAAATCGCACACCTAATACCATCTCCAATCCTAGAAAAAATAAGATCAAAGCACCTGCAATAGCAAAAGACTGTACATCCAACCCAAATAATTTTAGAATACCTTCACCAACATACAAGAAAGCTACCATCAAGCCTAACGATACAAGTGTCGCTTGGAGAGAATCCACCTGTACTCCCTTGTTTTTGAGATCAATGATGACAGGTATGTTGCCCAGAATATCGATAACTGAAAATAATATGAGAGAGATAGTTAAAATTTCATGCCAATGCATACGAATTATATTTTGTTGATAGCTAATTATATAACGTTCGAACGAATAATATAGTTTATTGCACTGAATACTTAACGATATGTTCGTTTTTGTTAACAAAAAAAACTAGTGCCGTGTATTTAATGCTTACGGCAATGTAAGCTACTTTGTAAACTCCCTTGTAACGGATATAAACTTTGATACCAATAAAGTTCAGTCTAAGTTTAACCCAAATCGATGAACAATATATTTTTACTATCTTTGACACAGAATCGTTAGTCTATGTCCGAACTCAAAAAATATTTACCTTTTACGATCTTTTTCGCCTTTTTATTTATAGCCAACTTAGCCACCTTTGACGTATTTACCACCTACAGAGGAGTTGTTAAAGCCTTGGTAATGGGAAGTTTGATAGGATTTTACATCGGCAATGTCGAAAAACAGGATAATGGAATTATTCTCGCAATGATCTTTGCCTTATTTGGTGATGTATTTTTACTATTTGAAGGGGAGACCTTCTTTATGATTGGATTATCTTGTTTTCTAGTGATGCAACTTCTTTATAGTGTATCATTTGCAAGAGACCGTGATACCAATATCAAGCTGCAAGGATGGTTTTTGTTGGTGGCTGCTATTGGCGTTGCAGCGGTTGTATATATGATTCCTAAACTAGGCGACATGCAAATACCTGTAGTCATTTACAGCTTTGCCATTATGACTATGTCTTACTTAGGTATCCACCGCAAACAACGATTATCGGGATATAATTGGGTAGCAGTAGGATGTGTATTTTTTGTCATATCGGATATGGTATTAGCTCTAGGTAAATTCGTAGGACCATTTGCTGGAAATCAATATTTTGTCATGGCCACTTATATGGTCGCTCAATATGCAATCGTGCGCGGCATCATATTACATCAAAGTAAATTGAACACTTTATAAAATTCAAAAAATATCCTTAACTTAGCCACTCAATTCAGAACGGAGAAAAATAAAACATATGCAAGTCTTAGGAATCGATATAGGAGGTACAGGTATCAAAGGAAATATTGTTGATTTAGAAACAGGTCAACTTGTGGGTGAGAAGTTTAAGATCAAAACACCTTCCCCAGCTACACCTGCGGCAGTTATGTTATGTTTACAGCAGATGGTAAATCACTTTGAGTGGAAAGGCAAACAAGTGGGAATCGGCTTTCCTGCCGTGATCAAAAATGGGGTCTCGCTGACTGCGAGTAATATCGATAAAGAATTTATCAATTTTCCTATAGATGAAAATTTTTCCAAAGCCGTAGGCTGCGATGTAAAAGTCGTCAACGATGCTGATGCCGCTGGTCTCGCTGAGATAACATATGGCAAAGGCAAAGATATTAAAGGATTAGTCTTATTCATCACGCTAGGCACTGGTATAGGTTCTGCTTTATTTTTTGATGGTCGATTGATTGCTAACACAGAGTTTGGCCATCTAAAGTACAAAAAAGCTGTCTTTGAAAAATATGCATCTAATGCAGCTCGAGAAAACAAAAATATGTCTTGGCGAAAGTGGGCATCGGAACTTGATGTGTATCTAAACCATATTCATCTACTACTAAGTCCAGACCTAATCCTGATCGGTGGCGGTGTAAGCAAGCATTTTGAATTATACAAACAATACTTAGATGTCAAAACCCTAGTTATGCCGGCATCAATGCTCAACGATGCAGGGATTGTTGGAGCCGCTATGGCTGTAAAGTAAGTTGTATCTCACTACAATATTTTTTTACCAATTAGTCGTTGCGGCTTCTGGATAGAATTCGGCGTTCGTAGGCATCTAATCTACACTTTTATCATGCTATACACTTTCTATCCATCTGCTGCATGAGTTGGATATCTAGCAGTGTATTATCAACAGTTTGATCTCTAAAACTGCCATTTAAAGCTCCGCTGTACTTTATACCCATGAGACGGATGAGAAGACTACCCCAACGCACTTTCCTAATGATCTATTTTCTTAAGCGCACGAAAGTACCTAGTACTAATAACCGATTGCTATTATAAGTACGATTAAATTTGAAACTTTTAAACACCGTGAATATCACCTAACAACTTTTACACTAGACATAACGTCAATGTAAGTTGATGATCGCAAATCACTAAATGTGGGTCAATTTTAGACACTAGACCAAAAAATATATTATTTTTGCATAACATATAATCATCAATTTTGATTTATAAATAATTGTTTTTCATATAGTTAAAAAATATATGCATTTTTTTTCTATATTTATAAACTTTTTACTCTTTCAATTCGTTATAAAAATGCTTGCATACTTCATGATAGATAGTATATTTGCAGAACCAACGAGAATGATAGGGCGTCACAGCTTCTATTTTTTCTATATAAGATAATAACAAACGTAACACGTCCTGACGTGTAAAAAATATAAGGTATAAAACCCTTTAAGATGTAGTTTTCTTATTTTGAGACCTTAGTCGAAAGAGCCCTAGTATATAGATACCTGGGCTCTTCGCATTTAATAGTAAATCAAAAGAGAAATTACATTCCATTCCTTTCGATAATGTTCGGTTCTACGGTAAGGTTTTTAAAATAATGATAAAATCAATATTTAGTTATTCTTTAACCAAGTTTCTAAAATTATTGGTATAAAAGTTGCGTTTTCACCAATAGCTACATTTTTTTTATATTGATTCTTTGAATTTCAAAAAATATAATATATCTTCGACCTTACAATGTTGCGCATAATGTCAAAAACCCCATTTCACATATATGTAATACTGGGTATACTCTTATCCAGCGTGTCATTATTCGGGCAATCTCGTCCATCGAAGCCTGCCGTTTTTATGATAGGAGAAAACGAAAAAGCCTATGATCAACTAGTCACAGACTATAGCACGATGCTATTACTGGTTTGTAATAATGACTTAGAGAAGTCTTTTGAGATCTGGACAGATTTTTTACATGATATAGAGGATTATGCGGCTCAATCGGGTTATGATCTTAAAGGTGCGAAACTGTGGATTAATGTTTTTTGGGATAAGGAAGGTAAGATCGATCATATCGTCTTTTATCCTAAACCTAACGCCAAAAACCTTAATTACGAAAATCTAAAGCCTATCTTTGAAAGTTTTATTACCCAATACCAAATACCTGTCAAGTATACTACTAAATATTCACACTATGGCAGCGCCAATTTTCCGATCATGAATAGATCAGTCATAGGAGCACCCAAATAGTGCCTAGAGTTTTTATCCTGATATCTTGGTTATTCGTCATTGGATGCGCACAACCTCAAGATCTTCTTTACCAACAGATAAATATCCAATCTTCCGATGCGATATACGATATAGTAATTGATAAAACGACTAACCGCATCTATGCTTATCCAGGTTATGTATGGAGTCGCTGCACAGAAGTGACGCTAAATTCTGAATTCGTCACCATATCAAAAGATACAATATCTGACAAAGCCCTCTTTGATATATATATCGATACAAAAGGGACCCATCTCGGAGTAGGTACAGATGGGTATCTTTATACGAAAGCACGTACTGAGCAAAAATGGAATTTTCATCGATTGAGCAATTGGGATATTTTACATAAAATTGTCGAAAAACCTAATGGTTACATAGCCGCCGGGGGCAAAGCTTATGAAACGGGCTATATCTACCACATCAATCCACAATATACTATCGATAGTGTACAATACTTTGGTCATGAAATATCTGATATCATAAATATTACTGGAGATATTTGGCTTACTGTAGGTTGGGGGAATATTCAACGATCCGTAGACGGCGGCAGATCATGGATAATTTTGGATATCGAAGGAGATCTTTTTCTTTCAACAGTCTTTGTTGACGAAAAGCATGGCTGGGTAGTAGGTGCCAACGGCAGTCTATTGGAAAGCCTAGACGCTGGGTTAACCTGGACTAAGTCTAAAGCAGTTATTCGGGGCAATGGTTTTGATTCTTTTGCCAAGATTACAGTCATCGATGATCGTCGACTAGTTATATTAGGTACCAATGGGCGACTATGGTTGAGTTACGATGGCACTCGTTGGCAAGAAATGGAACTCGACACATCATCAGACTTGATAGGAATCGTGAGTATAGGCAGTGGCAAATTTATAGTTCATGGCACTAACGGATTTATCGCAGAGATAAGTTTATAGGCAGATACCACATAATAAAATCATTGTGATATCTATTGCGGTGTTTGGAAGTAATCAAAATCACTATTATGAATATAAAAATTGTGCTGTTTTGGATTAGTTTATCAATACTATTCTCATCATGCGGAGCCAAATCAATCTCCCCCACCGACAAAGAGATCATCCATATCGCATTGGCTGATACAAGTAGCATGAGTAAAGCTTATTTTGCATCAGGATGTTTTTGGTGTGTTGAGGCTATTTTTGAGTCCATAGAAGGTGTCAGTGAAGCAATCTCAGGATACATCGGAGATCATGCCGAGTCAGCCAGTTACTCAGCAGTTTCGTCGGGTATGTCTAAGCATGCCGAGTCGGTCGCCATCTATTATGACCCCAAGAAAATAGACTACGCAACCTTACTAAATGTCTTTTTTGACAGTCATGATCCGACGACACTCAATCGACAAGGCCCTGATTTTGGATTTCAGTACAGGTCAGCCATTTTTTATACAAATGAAGATGAAAAGGCCATGGCTTTGGCCAAAATCGAAGCGTTAACCGCTTCAAGAAAATTTGATTCTCCCATCGTTACATTGGTAGATCCATTGATAAAGTTTTATCAAGCTGAAGACTATCATCAAGACTTCGAAAAAAGAAATCCCAATGACAATTATGTACAAAGTGTGAGTTTACCAAGGCTCAATAAATTCTTACAATTACACCCTGAGTTGTTAAAAGACACCAAACATTAATCAATGAAACCTTTATTCTCTACTTTTATTTTTGTCTTGTGCACTTTTACGATCAGTGCACAAGATAAGTTAATCATTTTTCCTGATGATTTTTTTGGTATTTGGGAAGGCCCATTAAACATATACCAGGGTCAGACAGTAGCTCAAACTGTGGTAATGCGCGCCGTTAGCTTACCTACAGATACAGCTGGAACCTACGTGTGGGCTATTATTTACGGTCAAGATACTATCAAAGGTCTAAGAGATTACGAGATGCGCATGGTCGACAAGAGCAAAGGTCATTGCATTATCGATGAGAAAAATGGTATAATACTAGATTCCTATTTTATGGGGAACAAGTTGGTGTCCAATTTTACGGTAATGGAAAATCAATTATTGACAATGTACGAACTACGTGGTGACGAGTTGATCTTTGAAGTATTTGTAAACAAAGCTCTTCCAACCCGAACTTCTGGTAATATGATAGATGTTGATGGAGAAAAAATACCTGAAGTTGTCTCTTACCAACAAATAGGATATCAGCGAGGAGTGATGAAAAAGATAAGGGAAAAATAAAATATACTACATTAGTATTGAGATCGACCTAATGGTTGATTTGCTCATTGATAAAAAAAATCCCCGCTACTTTTCTGCACCAGGGATTTATCATTTTTAAAAATAACTATCGTTTTTACGATCGTGTGATCTTTTTGATTGCGGTTTTGCCATCAATTGTAATTTTGGCCATATAAACACCCGTAGGCATCGAAGCCAAGGATATTCGAGCTATGCTCTCAGCAAATTTATTTGCAACAATAACCTTACCTTGCATATCCATTATGGTTACGCTCCACATACCTCGATGCTCGACATCAAAAACTTGAATATTGATGTGATCATCAGTCGGATTCGGATAAACTAAGATGCGAGATGCCAAAGAAGCCGCATCATCCACTTTAGAAGGGAAAGCATCATCGACTTCTATGATAAAGTCATTGACCAGAATGTAACCACCCTGTCCATCAGTGACGACAAATGAAAAGTTGTCATCCTCCTCATCGGCTGCAGTATGAATGTACGTCAAGATGAATTTATCTATATCATCTTGTGTAAATATGCTACCCGCTTCCAGTGGTGTATTGTTTAGAACTAATGTGCCACGTTTGGGTGCTTCTACGATAGTAAATTGGAGTTCAGCTGCTGTATTGTTACTATCCTCTGTCAGCAATAAAGTACGTTCGATGGTTCTCTTATCTTTTGGAAAGATTTGTAATACGTTATTTCGCGTCAATACAGGAGGGTTCAATTGGATATTAGCACACAATTCCATTGTCCAATCATTAAATCTACCGTTGCCTCCTACTTCTGTATCTTCAACTTTTAATATCCATCTTCCTTCCATTTGCTCACCGTTGAATACAGAAAGTGGCATCTCTGGGCGGTATGTACGACCTGAATTGATAGGACATTGGAAAAACAAATTAGATTCATCATCAAGTCCAACGTTTACATTTTGAGTATTACATTTTTTAGTCCATAGCGTAGATTTAGTACCTTTTGGGCTAATTAAACTAACTATTAGATCTTTGGATAAACTATGAGTAATGTTGATTTCTCGTATATTGATGTCATTGATAGTGCCTGCCTGCGTTACCACGATCGGTGCTTCCAAAGTAGGTGTGCCGCTACCACTGATTGGGATATTTAATGTACCAGATTCTGGTGAGGTACATAATAATGCAGCTGTAGTAAATGTTCGTACTCTTGACCAGTCACCATCTCCACAAGTGTTGGATGAGAGTACTCTCCAATAATAAATTTTAGATTTGTCGAGATATACTTCTGATACGTAAAAAAGACTAGATGATGTGTTAGTAATCACAATATCTTCTGCCTTAAATAAAGGTGTTGTTGATACCTGAAGTGTATATGTAATAGCGTCTGGTTTACCTTCCCATTCGTATCGCTGAGTTGGGCCTACTCCTACTGACTCTGCTACTGGTAATTTGAGTAGCATATTATTCAAGTCAGTCCCTAATGTACTAAGATAAACAACTCTATCTAAGGTATCCACGCCCGGCACAAAAGTCCTGACAACGATAGCGTACTCATTTGATCCCGTGACGTTATCAAGCGTTATATTGATACGATTGGATTCTCCAGGTGCTACCTCTGATTTTTCAAAAGTAGCCACTGCCCCTGATGGAAGCCCGCTTACTACTTCAAATTTAATCTTTTCTGTCAACCCAGCAATTGCTTTAGTTGTTATCTCATAACTGACCGGCGCTGGGATGCATGATTTTCTCAGGATGTCAGTAATCGTTGAATAATGACCCGGTTTTGTAGTCTCTTGAATCGAAACTAACGATGAAATATTGAAGAATATATTGTTGTGGCCACGTACGATGATACGGGAAGTATTACTTAATCTATCAGGTATAAACAAATCAAATTCGCCATCATTTTGTACCCGTTCTGCCACCATGACTACATTATTTGTACCAAAATCTAAGGCGGTGACATTTCCATATCCTATCAATATATCTACATATTTGGCATTGACAGGAGCTTTGTCAGTGTTGGCCACGTTCCATTTGATTTTGTAGGTTTTACCCACAGTAAACTTTACCTGGCTAGCTGGTTCTGTCACTTCAAACGGACCAGCGTCGCCGTTTACTTTAAATCTTATGTCTTGCATGGTAACTCCAGGAGCCATTGGATTGTTATCTCTCACTGCAAATCTAAAATTCATGTTTCGACTATAAGTTGGCATAAATTCCTTGACATCCGTAAAATTCTTGTTGTAGATAGATGTACGGTTGGGAAACAATCTCATTGGATTGATCGTAGACCTGTAAGATCGAAATAGAGGACAGTCTCCTGCTGGCATCCCTAATGGCGTATTAGTACTGTTATCAACTTGCTCCCAGATGTATGTCATCGGATTTGCTTCTTTATCAGTAGCCTTCCCTAGCAAATAGAATGGCGTGCTAGCAGGGATTGTGACACCTACTGGAGTAACGATTTCCACAACAGGATTAGTATTACCGACGTCGATTTTTTCTGCACAAATATAGGCTTCGCTGTTGTCTCTATTGGTATAATTTAATATTTGTTCCAGCGTTCCTGAGTGGTAATAGTCTTCTCTACTTACTCCCAAATTATCAACACCACATGCGCCAGAATAGGACATGATCGTGGATCCGCTTCCAGGCTCAAAAGCAGAACCTGCAGCCAGTTGCCCTGCATTTGGTGGACAATAATTCCACGTATGGCCTGCCGTCATCTGATGCCCTACTTCATGATTAAAAATACCAACTGTGCCACCATTAACTCCAATACCACCATAACATGTAACACCATTGCCTTTGCCGGGAGAACATATTTGTCCTGCCGCAACACCACCTACATCGGTACAAGGTAGAAAAATATGGCCCACCTCATAATTGGATCCACCGACCAAGCCATTCAAAATCTGAGTTCCATTACCTACAGTATTTCCACCTGAATTAGGTGTTAAATAAGGATCATTAAGTGGTTCCATAAAGATGATCTCCATATTTCGAGCTATGATAACCAGTCTTAGGGCCACTTCCTTTTCAAAAACAATATTGGCCCTATCAACATAAGCAACCATCTCCTCGAGTGCTTTCTACTTTGTACCTCTTAAC
>JANMMV010000752.1:0-6497 GCA_031373565.1 Saprospiraceae bacterium | reverse complement strand
TCAAGCGACATTTTTGAGAACATTTTACATTTTGGTCTATGTCATACTAGGCAAATACTGCAAGAATGTACATATTGTATTAGTTTTACCTTAATTGTACTTTCTTTTAAGGAACCACTCATCATCGTTAAAAGTAACAGACATAGTTACTTTAACAAAACGTTCTTCGATAGTTGTTCCTATTCCTCGCGTGCCAAAATTAGCTCCCAAATTAATATGAGATATCTTTCTTTGATAAACTACTGGCAAACCAAAACCAAGCGTTAACCCATATGTTTTGATCGGTTCACCATCTATTGCCAAAGCATCAGTACCATAATAAGCGCCATATCTATAATACATGCGTTCAAGCAAGTTATCAATTGATTTGTAATTAGGTCTAAAGTATCCGCCTAATGAATATTTAGATGAATTCTCTAATGAACCTACTACCTCATTAGTAGCTTCATTGTAATAATTAGACCATGCAGATGAAGTATAATTAACACCAATAGCCGATTTTTCACCGATATAATAAGTAAGACCAGCACCAAACTCGGCAGGCAAAGAGCCTTTACCTTCCTTATCTTTTGCAAACAATAAGGTATCTACATTGAGAATCCCACCAGGCAACTGTTGTACAAGATTATTACTAATGTTACTATTCGTACTAAAATTATCGGGCCCTTTAAAGTGAGCACCTATTATGATACGTCGAGAAGATATAGATTTATTTTTTTGAACTTTCTTCTCATTAAGATTTTTTGTGTAAAGTACTCCAGCATTATAAGTAAATCCACTAATATTGTATGATGAACTATTGAAGCTATTGTAAGCATATTTAGCCGGATCATAAATAAGATTTCGCTCTGTTTTAATTTTCCCAAAAAGGTATCCCAAATTCAAGCCTACCGAAAAGTCATTATACTTGTATGCATTTCCCCACATAAACTTATAAGTGCCTCCAGTGCCTAGGTAATTTCGGTCGAACTTACCAATCCCTTCTAAACTATCCTTAACTTGAATATTATAATCCACATTAGAATTAGCCATTAAGGTGACATTCATTCCAAATTTTTGCTTTAGAATCTTTCCATCATAAATCTCATTAATAGGATTCTTGAGCGGGAATCCTAAAGACAAGTATTCTAAATTGCCAGTCCAAAATTTATTGGTATTCGTTTGGTCAGTGAGTACAGTATGTTTAGCAAAGAAGCCAACTTCAAAAGCAGTAGCACTCAAAAAACTGTATGACGCGGGATTTACAATGTTGATTTGATGTGCGTCGATAAACGATGCTCCAAGCCCTCCCATCTGTCGTAAATGATTAAAATTCTTATCCGTCAGTAATCCTATACCATATCTTGAGTAGGGGCTATTGTCATTTTGCTGCGACCAAGCTCCAAATGTAAAACACATAATTACTACAACTATACTATAATTTTTTTTCTGCATTATATCTTAATATTTCAATCAATCCTTGTAAGACGATGTTTGGGCGCGCAAAGATCACATTTTTTGTGTACTTTTCAAACAAGTGGGCATCTCCTCCCGCTAAAAACACCTTTATTTCATCAAATTGCCTTCTCATTCCTTCTATAAACGTATCAACTTCGCGAAATGCGCCTTTTACGCCACCATTCTGCATAGCCGTCTGCGTATCATTACCTAAATCACCTTCATTAACTTTAATTTCTACCATAGGTAAACTGGCCGTAAACTTATGCATGGCCTTCATCCTCATCTTTAGTCCCGGACTAATGTTGCCGCCCAAAAAGACACCAGCACTACTTACAATATCCATTGTAATGCAAGTCCCCATATTGATGACCAAGCTAGTGCCATTAAAATTCTCAACCCAAGCACCCACACAAGCAGCTATCCTATCTCTACCCAACGTATGAGGAGTCAAATATGTTATACCAATCGGTAAAGGCGTAGTGGCATTTAAAAGTAATAAAATAGTGTGCTCCCCCAAATACTCAATTAAGTCATCATCTAGCTTTCCAGAATTACAAATAATACAATGAGATACTGCATGGTTCTTTACAAGACTAGCAACTCTATTTTTAGACATAGTCTTAAAAACAAAAAAAGCCGTCGGTATGCTTCCTTCGAATACACCAGCTTTAATGCGTGTGTTTCCAATATCTAAAGCTAGAGCTGTCAATACTAATGTTTAAAATGTCGATAACCAGTGAATACCATTGCGATGCCACGCTCATTGCAAAAATCTATGCTCAACTGATCTTTAATTGACCCTCCAGGTTGGACTACTGCAACAATTCCTTCATTTGCTGCCAATTCAACGCAATCTGGAAACGGAAAAAAAGCATCAGAAGCCATTACTGCCCCATCTAAACTAAAACCAAACAACTTCGCTTTAGTTATGGCCGATTGACAAGCATCAATGCGAGAAGTCTGGCCACAGCCCATACCCAACAATTGGTAATCTTTAACAAGCACAATCGTGTTTGATTTTAAATGTTTCGCACAAATATTAGCGTATTTTAGGTCATTTATTTGGGTATCGGTCGGAGCTAACTTTGTTTTAGTTTCAAAAACTATTGCCGATTCATCCACCATATCCGCATCTTGTGAAATCATGCCATTAAGAATCGTTTTATACAACGTGGCTTGCGGAACAAAAGATTTAGATTTAAGGATTATTCGTTTTGATTTGGATTTTAAAACATCTAGAGCGTCATCGTCAAATTCAGGAGCGATAAGAACTTCATAAAATATTTTATCTATTTCTCGTGCCGCTGCCAGATCTATCTTCGCATTTGAGATTAATATTCCCCCAAACGCTGAGACAGGATCTGCTGCCAAAGCTGCGTTCCAAGCATCAAGCGCGGTCGCACGACTTGCTACACCGCAGGCATTTGTATGTTTTAGTATGGCAAAGGTCGGTCCATAACTCCTAAGGTCATACATCAGCAACAATGCAGCATCGATATCTACAAGATTGTTAAATGACAATTCCTTCCCGCAAATTTTCTCTAAAATCTCGTCAAGGTCACCATGATAAGTTCCTTTTTGATGTGGGTTCTCGCCATATCGTAGCGAATCGCTCTCCATATAGCTAAGCTTTAAGGGCTGAATACCGAGATCTGTCGTGTTTACTAGATACTTGTAAATGGCAGTATCATAATGAGATGAAACTAGAAATGCCTCCGCGGCGAGCCTTTGTCTTAGTTGAAGTGGAATGGAACCAGTATTTTGCATTAACGCATCGGCAACTAAACCGTATTGATCTTTAGATGACACTATAGCTACATCATTATGGTTTTTCGCGGCAGCGCGGATCAGAGATATGCCCCCAATATCGATTTTTTCAATGATGCTATCATGATCTGCACCACTCGCGACTGTCTCTTCAAAAGGATACAAATCCACAATCACAAGATCAATTTCAGGAATGTCGTACATCTCTAACTGCAGTAAATGGTCGGCATTCCTTTTCGCCAAAATCCCACCAAAAATCTTAGGATGTAACGTTTTAACACGTCCTCCTAATATAGAAGGATACCCAGTTAGATCCTCAACTTTCTTGACAGTTACTCCAAGCCCCTCGATAAATGTTTGAGTTCCACCAGTAGAATAAATTTGAATCCCTTGTTGACTGCAAGCACTTACAAGTTGCTCGAGACCATCTTTGTTATATACTGAAATTAGAGCTGATTTAACTTTGGCATTAGACATGTGAAAAGATATTGCTGTTTGGTCACTTGAAATCATAAATGAATGTAAAGGTACACAAAACCATCTAAAAATTGATGTAAATAGAATGGTTTAGCAAGTGTACAAAAAAAAAGAGCATCCCATAATTGGAATGCCCTTTTTATTTATATCTATCTTTAGGTCTTAGTATTCCCAAAGATCATGCTCAAAATTGAGTAACTCATTCTTGATTTTATCAGAGTAAAGCAACATATCAATTCCAGCTAAATTTTCTGTATCGTCAGGATCAGGTACAAAGAAATCTTTTAATCTGTAATCAAGAACATTAGAACGTTTGTAGATATATGATGTGAATACTCTTTCATCAAAAATGTCCGAATAAGTCATAGGCGCTACATCATTATCATCATTAAATGTCCTAACCTTAGATAAAGCTTCTCTAGCTTGCGGATAATAAATCCAGAAAAGCGGAGAAGGTGGAATACCAGATTCGATATCTTTAGGGCTAGCATATATTGGGGCAATCCCTAAGATACGAACATCCATACGAGATCTCTGCTTATCGAAGTACCAAACTTCTTTGATTCTGTAGGAATTAATGTTCTCCCAATTAATCTCATTCTTTACAATCTTAATTACCTGCTCATAAGTATCTGGGTTAAAATCTTCCAAAGTATCGGTACTAGACATCTTCTTTTCTACTTCTTCTTTACTCAAGATCAATTTAAAATCATCAGAGCTAAAAGCAGTTAGATCACCTGCATCAATCATTTTTCTGAAAGCAGTAAAAAGATTAGACTCTTGACTTCTAAAAGGCAAATTGAGTTTTTCACGAGTGTCAATAACACGCTGAATGCGCTTCTCCCACACTACATCTGCCTCCCTTATGGGCTGTACTGCCATCAATCTCTTGTCCTCAATGAGTGTTTTTTTAACAATATCATCGATAAACATATCTTCAGTAGGCTGAGATGATTCGGTTTTTATTGGTTCAATAGTCGGCTTGTCTTGTGCATAATTAGCAAAGGCAATGGATGAAAAACCAAAAATACCTATTAATTTAAGAAACTTATTCATGAGTAAAAAGGATAAAATTAAAAATGTATATTATTGAATATCAAATACAAGCTGACCTAAGTTACGCTCAATAGCGTCACCTGGGCACTTACACTTAATGTCTTGAAAGAAATACTTGTCGCCTGGTACAGCTTTACCTTGCAAAGCTGCAGCTTGACCATCAATTTTCGTACCCCTGTTAGCTGCAAATTCAGGATCTTGACGCTTTGCAACCCGAACCAACTGAAATCCTGCGATATTGCATCTTGCATCAAAGTCAAAGTTATCAAGTACTGGAATGATTGCACTATACCCTTTGAAGGTACCGTTACCAACCTTACCGCCACCTAATTGACCACCTAATTTAGGGTCAGGATTTGGAATTCTTTTAACTCTAAACTCTCTAGTCTCAGTGATACCAGGACCAGAAACCGTAATTGTAGCTTTAGACCCGTTAGGACCAGGTACTTTCACAGTGTAAGTTACATCACCATTGCGGCTTATATCTCCACCAGACATAGAAACTTTAACTTGCGCAGAAGGAATACCCGCAGCAGAAACCGCCACTGGATTTTCTACACCCATATAAAACACGTTCATCTTTGTTGCTGAAACCGTCACTGATCTTTGACCAACTTCATACTCAAACTCTGACTTGTATGTTTCTGTTTTACCAGTAACCGGATTAGTAACACTAGCTACGGCGCTATATTTTTTTATACCTATCTCTCCTGCTGTTGCAGAATACTTAGCCGCACCATCTTTATCAAGTGGCAATCTTGCCCCATTGACAGATATAGAGATGCCTGTATTAGATGTTTGGTCAGCTGCAGCAGATAAAAATACATCCGTCTCAAATTTTTCACCTTTGATAATGTAAGACTTCTTAGGAGCGGAAACAACTCTAAATTTGTTTAGTACCACTTCAGATGTCAAACCAACTTTGGCTGCCAAATAATTCAAAACACCTGCCTCTGCTGATTTAATATCATTAGAAAACTTAGAAAAAATCGGAGCACATGCGCCTAATGGCATATGACCAAAGGTGAAATCAGCCCAGTTTTTCTTCGGTGTCGCTGATTTTGTCCAAGCCACATCATCAATGGCGATAGGCATTTGCTTTTCAAAATCAGCTCTATCTTTCTCATCAATTAACTGAAGATACTTTGCTTTTATTTCAAGCATTTTCTTCTTCATTTCTTCACCTTTACCTGCGTCCACTAAGAGTCTAGTAGTTGCATCGTAATCACGCTTGCCTTTAAACTCTTTGACACCGTATGCATCTACATAATCTCCATCATCGTGTTTTTTGTTGCGGTCACCTGCTTCATCAACTACACTATCAAAAATTCCTTTGATATATTCAGTACCTTCTTTTGAAATCTGGCCCACATTATCAACTCGGTCCGCATACTTAGCCAATTCAGGCTTCTTTTTGGCACTCGTTTTAATACTTTCAGGCAAATCTTTATTTGCGGCATCTAATGCGTTGTTTGCTTTTATGAGACCTTTGTCTACCATTTCAAAGGCGTTAAAGATTTCAGCAGACACGTTTAGAGCCAATAGCGCGGTCAGTACCAAGTACATTACGTTGATCATCAACTGCCGCGGTTCCTTAGGAATTGACATTTTCTATCTTTTTAGTTTGTTAAAAATAATTCTATAACTTTCTTAGATCCGATTGAGCTTAGCTCAATCTTATCCTTTCACTGTGTAAGCTGATAAAACGTTACCATAAACACCATTAAGAGAAGTCAAGTTTTTGCTCAACGTCGCCA
>JANMMV010000746.1:0-4838 GCA_031373565.1 Saprospiraceae bacterium | reverse complement strand
AAAATTGACCATAAAGATTACATGGCAGATAAAAGTGCTTGGGGTGTAGAATTATGCAAAAGACTTGGTTCACCTAACTTCAAACTTTTGTATGATATATATCATATGCAAATAAACGAAGGGGACGTGATTAGAACAATTCAAGAAAATCATAGTTACTTCGGACATTATCACACGGCTGGTGTGCCTGGTAGAAATGAAATAGGAAGTAATCAAGAGCTAAACTATCCAGCTATCATGCGCGCAATCGCAGCCACTGACTATAAAGGATACGTAGCGCAAGAATATCTACCGACAACTAAAACACATAAGGAAATCGAAAAAGGACTACAGGACGCTATCAAAATCTGCGACATCAAGTAGTCATAAATTATTATTAATACTAAACTAACAACATTTCACAATATTATGTACATTAATACCGAAGGAACAAAAGAAGTAACCTATGATGCTATAGTCATCGGGTCAGGGATTTCAGGTGGTTGGGCAGCCAAAGAATTATGCGAAAAAGGACTCAAAACCATCGTTCTCGAGCGAGGCCGTATGATAAAACATGGTGACTACCCAACAGCCAATATGGAAGATTGGGAGCTCCCTAACCGCAATCGCATGACGGCAGAGCAAATGAAAGATTACAAGATCCAAGAGCGAACTGGGTACACAATGACACCGGCCACTCAGGCTATGTGGCCCAAGGACACAGAGCATCCATATACCGAGGCTAAGCCATTCGACTGGATTCGATCATACCAAGTAGGTGGTAGATCTCTTCTATGGGGAAGACAGTCTTACCGACACGGAGATTTAGATTTTGAAGCAAATGCAAAAGATGGCATTGCAGTAGATTGGCCAGTGAGATACAAAGATATCGCTCCTTGGTACGACTATGTGGAGACTTTTGCTGGTATTTCAGGAAATAATGACGGCCTGTATCAACTTCCTGATGGCAAATTTATGCCAGCTATGGAGTTCAATTGCCTTGAAAAAGACGTCAAGGAGAAATTGGAAAAGAAAATGAACCGTAAATTGATCATGGGTAGAACTGCCCATTTGACTGAACCTAAAGGGAGTCGTGGGGTTTGCCAGACAAGAGATAGATGCATGCGCGGTTGTCCATTCGGTGCGTATTTCAGTAGTAATGCATCTACATTACCTGCCGCAGAAGCTACGGGAAATCTTACCATTCGGCCTTGGTCAATAGTAACGGATATTATCCTTGACGATACTAAAAAGCAAGCCAAGGGTGTTCGCATTTATGATCCTGAAACTAAAGAAACAAAAGAGTACTTTGCAAAAATCATCTTTTTATGCGCATCGACTTTTGGTTCGACCCAAATATTACTCAATAGTACGTCTGATAGATTCCCAACTGGTTTTGGTAATGAAAGTGGTGAGTTAGGCCATAATGTTATGGACCATCACTTCAGATTAGGTGCGTCAGGAACATCAGATCAATTCAAGGATCAGTTTAGTATTGGACGCCGACCTACCGGAATTTATATACCAAGATTCCAGAATCTTGATGCTGGTAGCAAAAAAGACTATTTACGAGGTTTTGGTTATCAAGGTGGTGCTGGTCGTGATGGATGGGGACGATATGTTGCTGAAATTGGCTATGGTAAGCAGTTAAAAGATACTTTAGCAGACCCAGGAGATTGGGGTTTTGGCATAATGGCCTTCGGCGAATGTCTTCCTTACCATGAAAACAAAGTAACGCTCAACAAAGATCTCAAAGATGTAAATGGGCTTCCTACCTTGACGCTCGACGCAGAGTGGAAAGAAAATGAGAGGCTTATGCGCGTTGATATGATAGATTCGGCAAAAGAAATGCTTGAAGCAGTAGGTTTGAAGAATGTTAATACTTATGATGCTGGCTGTAATCCTGGTCTTGGTATCCATGAGATGGGAACCGCAAGAATGGGGTTGGACCCAAAAACATCAGTACTCAACAAATGGAATCAAATTCATAGTATACCGAATGTGTATGTAACCGATGGTTCATTCATGACATCGGCATCATGCGTCAATCCATCGCTAACGTATATGGCATTTACCGCTCGAGCAGTAAACCATGCGGTAGAAGAACTAAAAAAACAAAATCTATAATCATTTAAATATTCGAAAAATGGATAGAAGAGAAGTATTAAAGGCCACATCGCTATTTGTAGGATATGCCCTAACCGCAGGAACAGCATCAGCTATTTTGAATGGGTGCAAAGCTGATACATCAACAGGTTGGAAGCCTAAGTCATTTTCAGCTGATGAAGATAACTTGATGGCTGAGGTATGCGAAAGTATTTTACCCAAAACAGATACACCTGGAGCGAAAGACGCAATGTGTCATCGGTGGATTGATGAGTATGTATCTGTCTTTAAAACTGAAGATGAGATAAAACATCTTAAAGAAGGGCTAAAAGCCTTTGATTCACACGCAAAATCAAAATATTCAAAAGCCTTTGTATCCCTCAACCCTACAGAGAAGGAAGAAATTCTTGCGATTTTGTTTAAGGAATCTAAGGACTACAAAGACGCAACCGGAAAGAAACCGCACATCTTTAACTTCATGCGTGAGAACACGATAAGCGGATATTTCACTTCCGAAGTCGGCGCTAAAGGTGGATTGTGTGATTTCAGTCCCGTTCCAGGACCTTACCAAGGATGCTTACCATATACAGCCACTTCAAAGGCAGCTGTTATATTGTAAGACAGTACCGATAATCACACAAAAAAAAAACCAGATAAGGGTAAACTTTATCTGGTTTTTTTGTGTAAATTCTTTATGGCTTGTACCAATAAATTTACAGCATTTTTTTTCCATCTATGATCCGTTGGTGGCAACAATATCTTTCACAAAATCAAGTCACTCGCATCTTTATGTACCAAATACCGAGCAAATTGTCTTGCAACATATGGACCGATTGACGCACCTTTGGTACCCAAACCATTGAAGATGTGAATTCTGTCGTCAATTCCTGATGTTTTTATGATCGGTCTTCTAGTATGAACAGTAGGTCGAAGTGCTGCGAGATGATCAATTATCTCATAAGGAGGCATATCGGCCATAGCTAATAAGTGAGATAAGATTTCTTCGCGACCCTTTTCTGTCGGTGTACTATCATTAGCGTTCCATTCGTATCCAGCTCCTACCCAAAATAAATCCGCGCCAAGTGGGATTATGAAAAATTTGTTTTTGAACATAACTTCAAGATCCAACCCTGCACACTTTATAATCAGCACTTGTCCCTTAGTAGCGCTTAGTCTTATATCTCCAAAATACGGATTATCATTCTTTGCCTGTGCACCTTGGCATAATACTAACTCTTTACATTTTATGTCGTCGTATTGCAAAATATTCTGATTCATCTTTAGCAGGTTAATATTAAAATAAGCACTAACCTGTCTACCCTCGCTTACCAAAAGTTGATGATAGGCACTAATCAAACAAGGTAGGTCAACCCTACCCGCCCCTACTATGTGTGCTATAGAAGCAACCTCTTTAATATGGTAACCCAATGAAGTTATATCGGATGGATGCTGAATAAACTGGCCAATTACATCATCGGCAGACTTACCTATCCATTGGTTTTCGGATTCAATCCCATCCAAAGCCCGCAATATGTCTTGCTTTATAAAGAAAGGTTGTCCTAATTTTTCTCCTAGTGCTTCATAAGTTACCAAAGCCACCTTGTAGAAATCCATAAAACGCCAACTTAAGACAAAATTTCTACCTGTTATTGGATTAATAATACCTGCGGCTACTTTTGATGCTGCGTCATAATGCGCATTGTCAATAACTACAGTCTTGCAACCCAGTTTTTGCAATTCGAAATCAAGCAAGGTGCCTGCTAATCCTTGTCCTACGATCGCAAAATCATAGGTTTCATCGGCTAAAGAAATTGCCATTCTTCTTTTATCTTTTTCGGAAGTGATTCGACGATGATCTCGTAAGAATGATCTATCAATTTCAAAATAAAAGCATCCGAAAGACTAGCTTCAATCTCTACCGTATTCCAATGGACTTTACTCATGTGGTAACCAGGTGTAATTTCTTCGTGCTCCTCTCTCAAAGCCAGTGCCCATTCAGGGTCGCACTTCACATTGATACGAGCTGGAATAGTTTCAAGCCCTGTCAGTAGAAACATCTTATTCATGACTTTGAATACCAAGGTGTCTCCCCCAAACGGAAAGCCATGTGTGACGCCTTTTTTGGCTAGGCAATATGCAGTTACATCTTCCACGTTCATCGCTTTGACATTATAACATGTGTCCCATCTTATCCTTTTTGTCCTGAAGGTACGTACGATTGTCATCACTAGGAGGAATGATAATAGGCATTCGATCAATTACTTCAATATTGCTTCCTTCAAACGCTGAAATCTTCTCCGGATTATTGGTTATCAAGACAATCTGCTGAATACCTAGCTCCTTAGCTATATCAACGCCGACTCCAAAATCTCGCTCATCGGGCTCAAATCCTAGATGGGTATTCGCTTCAAATGTATCCATGCCATCGTCTTGTAGATTGTACGCGCGAAGTTTATTTATCAAGCCAATACCACGTCCCTCTTGACGCAAGTAAATGAGCACCCCTTTGTGCTGCGCGATCAACTTCATCGAATTATCCAATTGCTGGCCACAATCGCACCGTTTAGATCCAAATAAGTCTCCCGTCAAACACTCAGAATGAATTCTGAGATAGGTTGCTTCGGAAGGATCAAAACTACAATGCACCAATGCTAGGTGCGGCTGATTTATGTCGTTATGATTATCAAAGGCCACAATATTGAATTCTCCCCATTTAGTAGGTAGGTGGGCGGACACTAAAACTGAGTCTATCG
>JANMMV010000703.1:0-8971 GCA_031373565.1 Saprospiraceae bacterium | reverse complement strand
TTTGGTCAGTACCATCGCTGACGTTTTAGATCTAGATTTTAAGCGAATACAGTTTACACCGGATTTGATGCAATCGGATATCACTGGTGGCGAGATCCTAGATGAGCAAAGAAACTTTAAGTTCAACAGGGGACCATTATTTACTAATATCCTTTTGGCAGATGAGATCAATCGTACACCTCCGAAAACCCAAGCCGCCCTTCTCGAAGCGATGCAAGAGAGATCTGTAACGGTATCTGGTGTCAAGCATACTTTACCCAAGCCGTTCTTTGTACTAGCGACGCAGAATCCTATCGAGCAGGAAGGAACTTATCCGCTGCCGGAGGCGCAATTGGATCGTTTTATGTTCAATATTCCGCTTGATTATCCAACTTATGCAGAAGAAGTAATGGTTGTAAAAAACACAACTTCCAACGATAAGGTAGCGCTCAAAAATGTACTTACCGGCGAGCAAATCTTAGATTTTCAATCTCTTGTACGCAAAATTCCTATCTCGGACAATGTACTTGAGTATGCTGTAAGTCTGGCGTCAAAGACGAGACCTAATCTACCGATGGCTACATCCGAAGTCAATAATTATATATCTTGGGGTGCAGGACCTAGAGCGTCTCAATATCTAGTGCTAGGAGCTAAGTGCCATGCCGCCATCAATGGCAAATATTCTCCTGATATAGAAGACGTACGCGCCATAGCAAATTACGTACTTCGTCATCGAATCGTACGTAATTACAAGGCGGAGGCTGAAGGTGTTACTGAGGAGCAAATCATCAATAATTTATTTTAATCATCATAGCTTATTCAGATGAAGAAGTTTAGTTTTCTATTTTTGGTACTAATTTTATCAAGTTGCGACCCGAAAGCATGGCAACAAGTACTAGATAGTGGCTCTGGCTTATTATCAAATGCTGATATCTCAGCTGGACTCAAAGAGGCACTCGGCAAAGGTGTTGATAAAAGTGTCAAAACGCTAGCAGCGCAAAATGGCTATCTTGATTCTGCATACAAAATCTTATTACCAGATGACGCTGAAAGGATTATAGAAAAACTAAAATTCATACCTGGTTTCGAAAATCTTGAGCAAGAAGCCATCAAAAAAATCAATCAAGCCGCTGAAGACGCGGCTTCCAAAGCGTCCCCGATTTTTGTAAGTGCCATCAGACAAATGACTTTTGATGATGTGATGAATATCTTGATGGGTGAAAAAAATGCCGCTACGCAATATCTCCATTCCAAAACATACACGGGATTGTACAATGAATTTAAACCCGTGATGAATACATCTCTCAATAAATTTGGTGCCCTAGATTTGTGGACAAAAGCCATCTCAAAGTACAACGGGCTTCCTTTTGTTAAGCAAATAAATCCTGATCTCGCTGACCATGTAACTGGTAAAGCGCTTGTTGGACTTTTTGATTTGATTGAAAAGAAAGAACTAGGCATCCGTACTGATCTCTCTCAGCGAACATCGGACTTGTTGCGCAGAGTTTTTGCGAAGCAAGACTAATGCGGAATCTCCTTGCGGCTAATTTTGGATATTTAATCACTAGCAAGCCATGAGCAAGACGCTTTATAGTGCGGTAATTATTGCCAAAAATGAAGAAAGGACGATAGCAAAGTGCATCAAGTCTTTGTCGCAGGTTACCGATGACATTGTTGTTGTACTCGATGATAGATCAACAGATCTTACCGAAGAAATATGCACAAACTTAGGTGTAAGAGTAATCTCAAAAACTTGGGAGGGTTTTTCAAAAAACAAGAACTATGGTGCCAGCATAGCAAAGAATGACTGGATATTGTGCTTTGATGCTGATGAAGTAATTGATGAAGTCATTATTTCACATCTTCGACAGTTGCATGCGCAAGATGATACGGTATACTTGATGAATATCTTAACTTATATAGGCGATAAGGCCATCAAGTTTAGTGGATGGCATCCTGACTGGAATATTCGTCTTTACAATAAGAAGATCATGGAGTGGAACGATGCCTTTGTCCACGAGAAGTTGATCAACATTGATAGAAATGTAGAATTAGAGCCACAACGAATTAATGGTCTTGTACATCATTATAGTTTTAGTGATTGGGGTCATATGAGTAGCAAATATGACTATTATGCTCATATGCGCAGTGATGAGTGGATTCGACGTGGTCATTCACCGATCGGCCCTAAGCGATGGTTTGGTCCAGGGTTTAGGTTTTTTAAAACGTACTTCTTACGTCTAGGTATATTGGATGGTGTGCACGGTTTTAATCTTGCGCGTAGAGAATATATCCTTAGATGCAATGAGCTCAAATACTATAAAGAGAAGAAGACCAAAAAGACTACTTAAAGTCCATTATGTTAGCGACGGATCAGAGAGTATGCTATTAATCCATCACTGATTAACCTTCTGTGTCACTTTGTTACCCTTTGTAAAATACCCACTTTGCTAGTTCTTTGAAGCTAGCTTTTTTGCCATACATCAAGATTCCGATACGATAAATTCGCCCCGCTAACCATACCAGAAACACCATAAATAGTAACAAGGAGACTACTGATACGATGATCTGCCAGGCGGGCGGATCAAATGGTAATCTGACAGGCATCACAACGGAAGACAGTAATGGTATCATACTGGCCCAAACAACCAAGCTCGAGTCAGGCGCTTTCATAGCACTAATACTGATATAAAAACCAAACATTAATGGCATCATCAACGGTAAAGTAAGTGACTGTGCTTCATTGATATCTTCACCAACAGCAGATCCTACTGCCGCAAAAAGTGATGCGTATGCAAAATAACCAGCCAAAAAGTAGAAAAGTGTAAGCGGCACGATCAGCATCCAATTCATAGATTTTAACTCGTGCAACACTTGGCCAATCTTGCCAGTAGCTGACTCCATAACTTCGGGTGGTAAATTACTCGTGTTACCTAGTTGGCTTGTATCCACTCCTAATATCTTAGAGCCGATAAGGTAGATAATCGGCATCAAAACCATCCATATAGCAACTTGCGTCAATCCGACGAGACCTACACCAAGTACCTTGCCCATCATTAGCTCAAATGGCTTGATAGATGAGATTAGCACTTCGACGATACGATTGATTTTCTCTTCCATAACAGACCGCATCACTTGACTACCATACAAAAGGATGATAAAAAACATGATATAACTAACGACTGCACCTAGCCCTGCACCCACCATGGATGTGATCGAACTTACTTCTTTGTCATCAAGGATGCCTTTCGGGTCTATGGTAACATCGGTTTCTAGATTATTAAGTGAATTTTCGTCAATCTTGAGCTTGCGCAGCTTAAAATCCCTAATTTTTTTCTCGATGGCTGCAGAGATAGCATAACTTTCGTCCAAAGCGAGTTGATCATCAGAGTGCCATACAACATTATATTTTGCCATAAGGCTATCCTTTATAGGAACTAGCTCTAGAATACCATGGAAATTTTTATCGACATACTGGCTCTTCAGTTCGTCTACTGACTCTTTTCTAAACTCAAAGGTTAGGTTGTCTCTAGACGTTTCTAATTTTCCGTTAAGTAACTGCGCAGCATCCACGACTTTGATGACCTTAGCTTTGTCTGAGCCTTGATTCATTACAAAACCCACAGCAAGGAAAAAAACTAGAAGACCTATCGGTGCTAATATCGTTGTAAGTATAAATGTTTTGTTTTTGACCCTAGTGAGATATTCTCTTTGGGTGACTAGCCATATTTTATTCATTGGATGATGCTACTTTTTTGATGAAGATTTCATTGAGCGACGGTAAGATTTCATTAAAACCTGTGATATTGATATCCTCATCTACAAGTTTGCGTAAAAGCTGATTAGGACTATGATTTGGATCACCAGCTTGTAGGATGATTTCGTTGTCTCTTTGTGATAGGATTTGATATCCATCATTGGTCAAGTTGGTCGGTAGATTACCAGTGTATTTTATACTGTATTGATGCTCTTTAAAGTCATTTTTTATCGTTTTTACGTTACCAAAAAGGATATTTTGACCTTTATTGATGAGTACGATATCTTCACAGATTTCTTCTACTTGTTCCATCCTATGTGTGGAGAATAAGATAGAAGCACCTTTTTCTTTAAGTGAGTAAATCTCGTCTTTGATAAGATTAGCATTGATAGGATCGAGACCGGAGAAAGGCTCATCTAGAATGATCAGCTTAGGATCGTGGACAACGGTAGCGATAAATTGTATCTTTTGGCTCATACCTTTAGATAATTCGCCAACTTCTTTGTGCCACCACGATAGAATCTCAAATTTTTCGAGCCAGTTTTTAACTCTAGATTTAGCATCATGATAGCCGACACCTTTGAGCTGAGCGAGGTACATTAGCTGCTCACCGACCTTCATCTTTTTGTAAAGACCTCGTTCTTCGGGCATATAACCTATCTCTGTGGGGTGGATAGCATTGAGCGTCTGACCATTGATCAAAACTCGACCGCTATCAGCCGCGGTGATAGAAGTGATGATACGTATCATCGATGTCTTACCAGCCCCATTGGGCCCTAGAAGTCCGAAGATAGTACCAGCCTTAACATCAAAGCTCACATCATTGACAGCGATATGATTGTGATATGCTTTGACAACATTTTGTAGTGACAGTACGTGCATAGAGAAATTTGTTTTTCGTAGGTCAAATGTAGATATAATCTTGTCAGCACTAAAATATTTATCGACGAAGACGATACTAAATATGACCAACAAGGTATTGCAGATACAATTATATTGAAGGCAATTCTTACATTAAATCCAATTTGATTGGTGCGCACTTCTTCTCAAACCAAGCAAGAACATCGCCTGTAAGATGTGGAGATATTTTTTCATATGCGTCCCAATGGTACAAATTGATCCAGTCAATCTCACGCTGATCTAGTAGATCAAGATTGATGAGGCTATGGTCAAAAGGATACACTGTTAAAGTCTCGAAGCACATATATCCTTCTTTTTTCCAAGGTCTGCTGACCATCAAGTTCTCGATGCGCATTCCATATTGTCCTTCTATATAGTGGCCGGGTTCATTGGACGTGATCATGCCTGGTTCAAATGGTGTTCTGCCTCGCTCGGAACTAATAGGTGCAAATCCTTGGGGCGGCTCATGGACATTAAGGAAAGATCCTACACCGTGACCTGTGCCATGTAGATAATTGAGTCCTTCACGCCATAGAAACTGTCGTGCGATCGTATCTAATTGTGATCCAGGTGTTTTGGTCGGAAAGACAGCCATTGATAGATTGACCATACCCTTTAATATTAGTGTATAGTGCAGACATTGCTGAGCAGATGGCGTGTTCAACGCAAAAGTACGTGTGATATCAGTGGTCCCATCTAGAAACTGTCCACCATTGTCTACAAGTAAAATGCCGCTCGCTTTGATGGTTTTGCTATTGTCGGGATGTGGATGATAATGTATGATGGCACCATTTTCTTCATATCCGATGATCGCCCCGAAACTCTCGCCCACATAGTTATCCATATCACTTCTTGACTGGGCTAGCTTAGCTGCAAGTTCATACTCTGTGCATGTGCGACCCGAGGCAAGCTCTATTTCCAGCCAGTGGATCGCATTTGCAATAGCAGCACCATCTCGTGCCATGACTGAATGCGCGTTGGCTATTTCTGTTTCGTTTTTAAATCCTTTGAGCATTTTGGGTATTGATGAACCTTCTACAATTTGAGCACTTACGGCTTCATAAAGTACTTGATTGCAGATACTAGGATCTATCAATATTGAATGCTTTTTTTCAATAGATTGTAGCAAAGCAGTGATATCATCATAGGCGCAGATTTCTACCTTATTTTGAGCTAAAAAGGAAGCTACATTTGTATTAACTTTATCACCGTCAATACAAAGATAAACTTTGTCCATGGTTATCAAAGCGTTAGCAATGAAGACAGGATTGTACTGTACATCGTTACCCCGAAGGTTGAAAGTCCAGGCGATATCATCTAGGGCGGTTAATAGGTGGTATTGAACACCGAGAGCTGCCATTTTTTCCTTGATGGTGTTGATTTTGATTGCGCTTTCGACACCCGCAAATTTGGTCTCATGTATAAACACAGGGCTTTTGCTCAATGGGGGTCTATCTGTCCATATTTCGTCTATGAGATTGGAGTCATGGGCTAAGTTGATATTGGCATGTGCCAATCGCTGCTTTATCGTTTTGACAGTGCCACATGAAAACATCCTCCCGTTGATTGCGCAAGTAGAACCAGCGGGCAAATTTTCAACAAGATAGTCGATGTATACAGGTTCGAATTGATTGAATTGCTTATGCATCACCATCTCAGTACCTTCGAGTTCTTGTGTCGCTTGGGTAAAATATCGGCTATCTACCCAGCAACCTGCATGATTCTGCGTAATGATAACAGTACCTGCAGAGCCTGTAAATCCACTAATCCAGAAGCGTTCTTGCCAATGACTAGCGGGATATTCGCTCTGATGTGGGTCTGATGTCGGAATGATAACAGCATGTACATCATGCCTAAGCATCACAGATCTAAGGGAAGAAATTTTTTGGTTGATGTTCATGAGTTCATTGTACTAATGTCAGGAGTTAATGTAAAGTGCTCAAAAACAATTTCTTTAAATATTATGAAAATATATAATATAATAAATATTTCTACTATCTTTGCCGTGTAAAAATACATTCTATTTGTCATATCCACAAGAAACTTTCGGTAAAAATCTTGTGTTTACAGAATAGGACGTCAAGGTCTCAATTTAGAAAAATAAAGTAAATATGTTAAAGCAGAGTCTTAGCCAGAAGATGTTGCAGAAGCTGTCACCGCAGCAGATCCAACTTATGAAGCTGTTGCAAATACCTACCGCGTCGCTTGAGCAAAGGATAGAAGAAGAGTTGGAGACAAACCCAGCGCTAGAAGAAGGCGATGACTACGATGATGTATTTGATCTCAATGCAGATGGATTTGGTGATAGTGCTTCTCAGGAACAGGATGACCAGCGTGGTGAGCCAGAGTTTGAGTTTGACGATTATCTCAAGGAATACCTCGATGATGATCCTTCCAATTATAAAATGAAAGGAGACGGATATGTAGAAGAGGATGATCGTACTATGCCTGTACCTGTAGAGAACACCTTTCATGAAAGCCTTGAGCGGCAAGTAGGCATGTTGGATTTGGACGAACGTCTAGAGACTGTCGCAATGCAAATTATAGGATCTATTGATGAAGACGGATATTTGCGCAGAGAGCCGAGTAGCATTGTGGACGATATTCTTTTTGCATACAATATAGAGACAGACCTAAACGAGGTAGAGCTATTAATCAAACAAATACAGAAGTTTGAGCCGGTAGGTGTGTGCGTTCGTACATTGCAAGAGTGCCTTATCATTCAGCTTGAAGATAAAATTGAAAAAGACCCTAAAACCAATCCGCACGAACGTAAGATTGCACTAAGGATATTGAAAGACTTTTTTGAAGAATTTACGAAGAAGCATTATATCAAAATGAAGAAGATGCTTCTCTTGTCTGATCTAGAACTAAAGGAAGCCATCGACGAAGTACTCAAGCTCAATCCAAAACCAGCGAATGCTGTAGAAGGTCTTTCGGTAGCCAACCAATATATCATTCCAGATTTTATCATATACAATAGGGATGGAGAATTGGAGCTGACACTCAACAGTAAGAACGCTCCAGATTTGCGCATCAACGATCAGTATATGGAAATGCTTAAGGGATATCGCGATACTGTCCAAGGACGTCGTGCTACTAGACCGGAGAAAGAAGCAGTACTCTTCATAAAGCAAAAAATAGATTCTGCCAAATGGTTTATCGATGCTATAAAGCAGCGGCAAGATACACTTTTCCGCACGATGTATGCTATCATGCAGTATCAATACGAATACTTCTGCACGGGAGATGATCGACGTATAAAACCAATGATACTAAAAGATTTGGCTGAGGTTACTGGTTTAGATATCTCAACGGTCAGTCGCGTTGCAAATTCTAAATTTGTCCAAACGGAATTCGGTACTCGAAAACTAAAGGATTTCTTTTCAGAGTCTATGCAGGCACAAGATGGTAGCGAAGTTTCGACCCTAGAAATCAAAACGATCCTCAACGACGAGGTTAATCGGGAAGACAAAACTAAGCCACTTTCCGATGAACGCCTCATGGAAATATTATCAGATCGTGGTTATAATATAGCTAGACGTACTATAGCTAAATATCGAGAACAACTCAATATCCCGGTAGCTAGATTGCGCAAGGAATTGAGATAAGGGGAACCAAATAAAATGAACCTCTCCTAAAAAAAACAAAATTATAGCATATGTAATATATGTTTACAAATGTTTAGTGTTGTGTAATTAAATTATTTGAATATTATAGTTGAAATATTAGTAAAATTTAAAAATTTAATTTATATTTGTGTATTATTTTATTTTAAAAACTTCAATATTATGAAACAGCACACAGCACACAGCACACTTTTTAAGCTATTGTCTTAAAAAATCTAAGTATGTAATCATTGCGATTGCTTGCACCCTTTTTGTTTACTCTTGTCAAAAAACAGAAAATATTAAGAATTCTGTTTTAAATGATTCTCTCGAAACTAGAGCTGGAGGCTATTGTAGTCCATCTCCAGGACAAGGGTGTACTGTTCAGTTTTTTACGAATGTTCCATTAGTTGTATCAGGATGTACCCTCACCGTAGATTATAAAGTCACGATTTGTCCATTAGCAGGAGTCAATCCGTATAAAAAAATTAGTATTTCTGATTTTAAAATCAATACCATCGGCACCGGGATTGCTTGTCAACCCATCAAATTTATTTTGACACCACCTACCAACGGTACCTATCAACAATGGTATCAAAATAATTATAACCCATTTTATAAAAAATTGACGCTATTGATAGAGGATATTGAAATTGCTAAATTAAACACCTTAGGTCAAATAGCGCCTTGCACGGAGTTATTAGGTACTTCGACAGTTGATTTTATT
>JANMMV010000683.1:0-4449 GCA_031373565.1 Saprospiraceae bacterium | reverse complement strand
ATACTTTTTACCGCATTTATCACTGGCATTCTCAATTTATTTATTTTCAAAATGGGACTATTAGGCGCAAGTGGGATCGTATTTATGATGATACTCTTAGTGTCGTTTACTAATGTGAAAGCTGGTCAAATACCGGTCACATTTATATTAGTGGCACTACTTTTTGTCGGCAAAGAATTGATCAATAGTATGGAGGTCAACAATACAGCTGAATACGCTCACATCATTGGCGGCATCTGTGGCGCTTTTTTCGGATTTAGATGGGCGAGATAAAGCAAACTATTATTGTAAAATATCGTTTTACTTTGTAGGATTTAATCGTATTGAGTTAGTAGCGAGCTAAAACCTAATCCCTAGTCGCCATTGAAGACCGAAGATTTCAAAAACATCTCAGCCACCATACCCACCGAGCCGGGTGTCTATCGTTATCTTGACAAAGATGGACTTATCCTATATGTCGGTAAAGCCAAAAACCTGCGAAATAGACTAGCCTCTTATTTCGGTGAAAAAAAACACCAATCTTACAAAACCGTTACCCTCGTACGTCATGCTGATCGAATCGAATTTACAGTTGTAGATTCCGAATCGGATGCACTTTTGCTAGAAAATACGTTTATCAAAAAGTACCAACCTCGATATAATGTCATGCTCAAGGATGGTAAATCGTACGCGTATATATGTGTCAAAAATGAGTTTTTCCCTCGGGTATTTTTTACTAGGAAGGTTATCAAAGATGGATCTCAGTACTTCGGCCCTTATACATCCAAATATCGTGTCAATATCCTTCTCGATATTATCAAAAAATTGATGGCCTTGCGCACTTGCAACCTATCATTATCACCGGAAAACATCGCCAAAGCAAAGTTTAAAGTTTGTCTCGAATACCACATCAAAAACTGCGCTGGGCCTTGCCAAGCCTTCGAATCCGAAGTAGCCTACAACGACAAGATCGATCAAGTCAAAAACATACTAAAAGGAAATTTTGGACCCGTAAAGCGATATATTACGGACCAAATGAAGGCGCACGCCGATGACTTAGCGTTCGAAAAAGCACAATTGCTAAAGGACAAGCTTGTCATCTTTGAAGATTATCAAGCTACATCCACAGTCGTAAGCGCTACCATCAGGGATGTAGATGTTTTTGCGATCAAAAAGTACGAGCAAATGGCGTATGTCAACTATCTCAAGATCATCAACGGCGCGCTGATCAATACCGATATCACAGAATTGGTCATGAATCTCGATGACGAACTAGATCACCTTTTGTCCTATTCTATCCCACTTATTCGAGAACGTTTCAACAGTATTGCACCTGAAGTGATTGTGCCGATTGAGGTCATTCTTCCCGATCCCAAGGTTCTAATCACGATCCCGCAACGAGGTGATAAGAAAAAACTGATGGAACTTGCCGAAAAAAACATTGATTACTTTATCCTCCAAAAACGTCGTGATGAAATCAGCCATCAGAAGAAGGTATCTCCAGCAGAACGAATCTTGACGACACTCAAAAACGACCTGCAGATGGAAGCCATCCCGCTACACATCGAGTGTTTTGATAACTCTAATATTTCAGGTACCAACCCGGTGTCTAGTTGCGTTGTATTCAAAAATGCGAAGGCTAGCAACAAAGATTATCGACATTTTAAAGTCAAGAGCGTCGAAGGACCCAATGATTTCGCTTCTATGGAAGAAGTTGTCTATCGGAGATATAAACGCATGCTGGATGAAGGTAATTCACTTCCGCAACTCATCATTATCGACGGTGGAAAAGGCCAGCTAAGTTCGGCTGTACTCAGTCTCGAAAAACTAGGTATCCTTGATAAAGTAACGGTCATCGGTATCGCAAAGAAACTCGAAGAGATCTTCTTCCCCGGTGACTCACTGCCATTGTATATCAATAAAAAGTCCGAATCCCTAAAACTTATACAACAGGCCCGCAATGAGGCGCACCGTTTTGCTATCACCTTTCATAGGGATCAGCGATCTAAGAATTTCTTAGGAACCCAACTTACGAATATCCCAGGCGTAGGCAAAGTGACTGCTGAAAAGCTTCTCAAATCATTCGGATCAGTAACACGACTTCGTGAAGCCGAAGTTTCTGAGATCGAAAAAGTCATCGGAAAAGCAAATACCAAGAAGGTGATGGAATATTTAAATGAATGATATGGCTGACGATGTAGTTTGATGTTTAATTGTGTAATCGTGTTTGTGCTTCAGAATTTTCGCTTAAACTCTGCTACATCTTCACCCACTCCCCAGTCCCTATGATCTTGTTACCTTGATAGATCTTGTAGATGTAGGTCGCAGCTGGAAGATCTGACAAATCAAAAGTATTAGTACCTTTTGTCAAATCAAATTGTGCATATACATTGCGTCCATTCATATCATATAAGCGCAAATCTGCATTACTTGTGAGATCATTAAAATTAATAATAAGTGTGCCCGAAGATGGATTGGGGTAGATATATGTAGATGCGATTTTATCTACAACACTACTCACACATGATTCAGTCATATGTTTAGAATTACAATCATAACTATTTCCAAAAACTTTTACACTATCTGGATATAACTTAAATGCTCGACACATAAAATCACTCTCACATGTATTTAAATTTATATTATCTTCAATATCGATATGAAATCTAGAATCAGTGCGGTAATAAAATTGAGCTCGATATGTATTGCTTGTAGGAAGTTCGAAATTGTCAAAAAAAGCAAGCGATTTCAAACTATCATTTCTATATCTGATGATTAATTTTACTAAAATTTCTTCTAATTTTGGAAAAATAGTTTCAAGATTGAGATCTATTCTATTATTAAATAAAAAAAGTACATCCAACGACTTGGTCTGAAAACCAGGTCCAAAATCTAAACCAGTATTACAACTTATCAATTCAACTGATTTTATAGATGAATTTCGCATTAGACCACTTACATCAATATTTCTGCATGCAAGCAATCTGATACTTTCAAGATTTATCAAATCCGGCATATTATCCGTTATTACCTGTTGAGCAGATACCAATGCTATACCGAATACATTTTCATAATTGATGGGCAAGATTTTTAGTAATTCTTCCTTTCTTCTCAAATTGATTACCGTTATTCCAAACATTTCTCCGCATTTATAGGCACTTAAGCCAGACAACTTAGCATTGCCAATGATTTCTATATTATTTCTGATAAAACTAACATTTCTAAAAAGACTCATGTCAATTATTGAATCTATCGGAAATTCATATTTCAAACGCTCAATCGTGTCTAAATGTAAAAAAGGTTTCCATTTCTTGTGCCCATTGATAAAACAAAAATTTACCCTGCGTAATCCTGATAGACCATCAATATCTTCCAATGAGAAATTATTGGATAATTCTAGCCAATTGATAGTTTTTACATTTTTAAGAGAATCTAAATTAGTTACGACATCAGTGCTGCAAGCAATTAAGGGTATTACTAGTGTATCTATGTCACCACAAACGCCGTACTTACGTATAAATTGATCTACTTCGGTTTGGCTGCAAAGACTTACTTTACTAAGACACTGTCCTAGCAAATTAAGCTTTGTTACAAAAAATAACATAAATAAAATTTGATACTTCATAGTCCCTGACACAAATATGAACGTTAATCATTTATGTAAATTCTTACAACTGAAACCCAAACCTTAACCCAAATTCAAAAATAAAACTCGAATCCTTGATATTTCGCTTGCCATTTCGGTACACAAAATTATTGTCGCGACCGATATCCTGACGATCTGCATTCTGTAATCTCAAACCACCGCCTAAAAAAAACTCAGATGTTAGCTTTGGAAATAAGCTTTGAGCACCTATCCGAGCGGTCAAATCTGTATATCCGACCCTTTCAGAAACATCAAAATCATTATTGTAAATAAGACTATTTCTTGTTTCTTCTATGCTACGTGCTTTATATGGATTGCTAGAATATTTAGCTACTGGTGCAATATACCATCCTTCAAAACCATCACTATCAAAATAAAATTTAGGTTGGACCGATACCAGAAAACCTAAACCTTGCTTATGATAATCCACATCACTGTAATTGTCACAAACATCCTCAGGCCATTGGTCGCTTTCGCAATAGGAGTTATAAGACTCAAAAATCTCATCCAATGCATCCTGCGGTATCGCCCCCTGAAATGTCGCCCCCACACCAAACTGGATCGACATATACTCATTTATCTCTCGCTCATATTCCACTAGGCCCTTACCGAAGCCAATAAGAAATGGATTGGTCTTAATGATAGCGTGATCGTAGGTGTAAATAGTTTTTGAGTTTTCATTATTTTTTCCATTGCCAAAATCAATGACCTCGACGTCCTTGTCATCAGAGACTTTAGACCTTGTCTTGGACTTAGATTTCTGAGAAAATGACGTAGTGACGACTAAAACGGAAATAAGAAGTAGGCAAAAAACGGATTTCAAA
>JANMMV010000643.1:0-2573 GCA_031373565.1 Saprospiraceae bacterium | reverse complement strand
CGGTCTATCAAATAACCTACGGAACTAATTCGGCTTGCAGCAAAACCGTCAACGTATTGGTAAGAGTCAATAATGACCTTAATAATGCTATACCAAATATTTTCAATCCTATGTCTGTAACTAATAACTTATTCTATATTCCACAAACGAGAGGAATTCAGAAGGTTTTGGCGATAACTGTTTTTGGTAGATGGGCAGAAGCTGTTTATCATGCAACCAATATCGATCCAGGGAATAATGGCCTCGGTTGGGATGGAACATTCAAAGGAAAACCTTGTGTCGAAGGTGTTTACCTTGTGATCGCAAATTGCTTGCTACAAGACGGTACTACTTGGACCTACCGAGGAGACGTTACCCTCATAAGATAGAATTCTGATTATTTAATCTATAAATTATTTTAGTGCACGTAGAAAACCATACAGCGGACCAAATAAACAATGCCTTTTCAGTCAAAAGAGCTTTTTTTGACAATGGCAATACTAGAGATTACCAGTTTAGGTTGCAATCTTTAAAAAAACTAAGAAACAATATCCACGAGCTTCAAGACGAACTAACTAAAGCTATGGCACAGGATTTTGGAAAGCCTTCATATGATGTTTTTATTGGAGAAATAGGTGTTGCGTTAAGTGAGGTTACTTATGCTATTAATAACCTTGATAGATGGATGGCACCGGTATCTGTAAATACTCCGATTACTATCATGCCTGCTAGTAGCAGAATCTATTCCGATCCTAAAGGCGTTGTTGCTATCTTCTCTCCGTGGAATTATCCATTCAATCTTTCAGTAATACCATTAGTTGGAGCAATAGCAGCTGGCAATTGTGTTCTCTTGAAGGTTGCAAGTGAGACACCTTATACTTCGTTAGTTACCGAAAAACTCATAAGGCTGACATTCGACCCTGAACATGTATCCGTTGTGATGGGGGAAGGTTCGGCTATAGGCAAGCTTATGTTTGATAATTGCATCTTTAATCATGTATTCTTTACAGGGTCTCCAACAGTTGGAAAATGGATAATGGCACAAGCTGCTGCCACATTGACGCCTGTAACCCTAGAACTTGGTGGTAAAAGCCCTACAATCGTTGACAAAACTGCCAATTTACCGGTCGCAATCAATCGTATTCTTTGGGCAAAATACTCCAATGCTGGTCAAACTTGTTTGGCTCCAGATTACCTTTTGCTGCATGAAGATATTAAGGATACTTTTATTGCTAAATTCAAAGCTCAAATAGAAAAATTATACGGCACCGATCCAAGTAAGTCCGCATCTTTTGCGAGAATTGTGAACACGAAGCGATTCGATAGATTAATAGAGCTACTAGGTGACGGTAACATCATCCATGGTGGAAATTCGATTGCATCTGAAAGATACATAGAACCTACAGTCATGCTTGTAGATGACCTGAATCAACAGATCATGGGGGAGGAAATTTTTGGGCCTATTTTACCAATTATCATATGGAAAAATCGAGAAGAATTGCTGCCTATTATAAGGCGAAATCGATATCCGCTCACTTGTTATGTATATACTTCAGACACTACACTTGAAAAATTTATAATCGAAAATGTGGAGTTTGGAAGCGGTGCGATCAACGATTCTATGGCGCAATTTGCGAACCATAATATGCCTTTTGGTGGTGTGCAGACCAGTGGTATCGGAAAGTATCACGGCAAGTATAGTTTTGATACTTTTTCTAATCAAAAGCCAGTACTTAAAACTTGGACTTGGATTGATTTGCCATTGAGATATATCCCATATACAAAGTGGAAATGGAGTTTGGCACGACTATTCATGAGATAGTGATTATTCTTAAAAGTATGCAGCACCGTAGTTAACACACAACCAAACAAGCATCCGTCTGTTCTTAAATACTTACATACGTTTATGAAACCAAGAGTAGGATATCAATGGATGTCAGGAAAATCTTATCAAGAATTATGGGATTTACAAACTGAGATTCATCAAGCATTGATCGTTTCAAAGCGTTTAAACAGCAACGATCCCAATTACAAGCCAAGACATCGTCTACTGTTTTGCGAACATAGTCCCGTTTATACACTTGGCAAAAGTGGATCTATGGACCACTTGTTACTCGATCAAGACCAATTAAACAATGGCGATATTGAATTCTATAAAATAAATCGGGGAGGCGACATAACTTATCATGGACCTGGACAAATTACTGGATATCCGATCCTTGATTTAGAAGAGTTTTATACGGATGTCCATCGATATGTTAGGTCACTTGAAGAGTGCGTAATCAAAACGATCAGCGAATATGGTCTTGTAGGCAGTAGAGTACCCTCATACACAGGTGTTTGGCTTGAACCTGATCACACAAATAATCGCTACCGTAAGATTTGTGCTATTGGAGTTCATCTATCAAGGTGGGTTAGTATGCATGGTTTCGCACTCAATGTCAATACAGATTTGTCATACTTCAAACATATCGTACCTTGTGGCATCATTGATGAAGACAAAGATGTCACATCAATAGCAGCCGAGGTTGGAGAAAACGTAGCTATGGAAGAAGTGGCAGATGTGTTTAAAAAATATTTTCAAGAAATATTCA
>JANMMV010000633.1:0-3342 GCA_031373565.1 Saprospiraceae bacterium | reverse complement strand
GAAGTCTATCTTTTTTTTCGTGTTTATCGTGGTCTTATGCACAGCACGTGGGCAATTTGAAGCTTGAAAAGATAAAAAACCAAGTCGATGCGCTGCATTTGGAAAAACTGCTGTAGTTTTGTTAGAATTCTTGGGTTATTGTGGTCAAGGATACGACAGGTACCGCAAAAAAAAAATCGGTTATCTAGGATTTAGTGGTAAGTTTGCAGAACCGGCAAATAATAAAACATAGCAAACAAGAAAAACCTAACATGGTAAATAGAATGGTATTTGTTTTACTGATGGTTAAATGAATGTTGCCTATTGGCGACAAACTTGACAGAGTCTCCATGAATTATTTTGGCTGTCGCTATGAATTATTTATATGCATTTTTGTAACTTACAGCTTGTCTTTATACTGGGAAGGTTACAGCAGTAAATGGACATTCATCACCTTTGCTTGTTGTTGTGGGCCAAACTAAAACGACATTACATAAAATTAGAAACAATGAGAATGATATTTTTAACGGCACTTTTTCTACTTTCTTGCCACAGGGAAGAACAAGTAACCACTGTGGATCCACCAATGGCATATAGGCAAACCAAAACGATTACCTATAATAGTATTAATGTGGATATTGTCATTGACAAGCCTGCTGTAAATGAAGTGGATGTATTATTGGTATTCCCAGGTACGGTACTTTATGATAGTAATATCATGACTGCGGCAAATACAACACTTGACAAATTCAAGGGCATTTTGGACAGAAAAGATATGATGATAGTTAGTGTTGCATATCCCCAAGAGAATTTATTATTAGGCGATAATATTATGCAAGCCGAAGCAGCCTTGCTATGGGTAAAAAATAAAGCAAATCAAGAACTGGGCATAACAGTAAAAAAAGTTTTCTTAGGCGGACACTCTCAAGGAGGATATTTGGTAACACGTCTTAACACAATGCACCAAACAAATGGCGTAATCGCTAATGCGCCAGGACCACTAAACCTTGTTTACAGATGTCAATTGGAAGAAAATGGACAAGTTCAACCTGGTGCCGTTTGTACCAAATTAAAAAGTGTATACGGAACAACAGCAAGTAACCCAAATGCGTATTTTCAAAGGTCATTACTAAATTTCACAGAAGGCTTCAAATCAGACATTTTATTTGTTCAAGGACTAAGTGACACCCCGATCCAAATGTATTCTTGGCCAACTTTTAAACAAGATGTATTAAGTTGCACAAATTGTGAGCGTAGTCAGTTTGTTGAGATAGTTGGTGGTGAACATGCATCTTTGTTTGACAGCCCAATTGCAAAGAATGAATTTAATAGCTTTATTAACAGTAGATAGAAAAACCTCCCAATCATAATAACTTAAAAGGTGCGGTTCGCGGCCATTTACCAACTTTTCTGTCTATTTGCGCCTATCTTTCCCGACCAATGTTCCAACCACAAATATAGACGGAGAAAAAAAGATCTTTGATAAAAGTTTGTTTTATTCAGATGTTTATCGTAATATTGCAATATAATAATCTAATTGAAAGTGGGAGCGACAAAAACTGAGCATTTTACAGACCGACAAAACAAGTTGGCGACCCTTGCTAAAGCATTGGGACACCCCGCAAGGATTGCCATTTTGGACTATTTACTCAAAGTGGACACCTGTATTTGTGGCGATATTGTAAACGAATTGCCTCTGGCACAGCCGACCATTTCTCAACATTTGAAGGAACTCAAAAATGCAGGTCTTATAAAAGGAAACATTGAAGGAAACGCCATATGCTATTGTATTAACGAAAACTCTTTAGAAGTCTTGCAAGACTATTTTGCAAACATTGCTGACGAAATAAACATCAAAAAATCAAAATGTTGTTAAACTTAATATATTCAAAATGAAATTATCAGAAATTAAGCATATTCTACCCTCTTTGGAGAATGTTGCGTTTCAATTGGAGAATGGAACTTATGTTCCCGAGCATTTTCACGTTACGGAAGTGGGCATCATTACGAAAGCGTTTATCGACTGTGGCGGCACTATCCGAAATGAAAAGGTTGTAAACTTTCAACTTTGGAACGCTGATGACTTTGAACACAGACTAAAACCAACAAAATTGCTAAACATTATCAAGCTTTCAGAGGAAAAATTAGGCATCGAAGATCTAGAAATTGAAGTTGAATATCAAGCCATAACTATCGGCAAGTATGATTTAGATTTCAATGGAAAAAACTTTGTGCTTGTTTCAAAACAAACAGCTTGTTTAGCTTCTGATGCTTGTGGCATTCCGCAAGAAAAGCAGAAAGTAAGTTTAGCTGCAATGCCTATCCAAAATGCTTGTAAGCCAGGCGGTGGTTGCTGTTAAAGCGGTAAAAGATGGAAATTAGAAGCTTTTTGGAGCAAGATTATTTTCAAGTTGCCGAAATTTATAGGCAAGGCATTGAAACAGGGATTGCGACTTTTCAAAATGATGTTCCAGATTGGGAAAGTTGGGATAAAAGCCATTTATCGAGTTGCCGAATTGCTGTTTTTGAAGGTAGCGAAATGGCCGGTTGGTCGGCTATTACACCTGTATCTAGTAGGTGTGTATATGCAGGTGTAGGCGAAGTCAGTGTTTATGTCGCAACTCATTTTCGACAAAAAGGCGTTGGCGAAATTTTACTAAATTACCTAATTACCGAAAGCGAAAAAGAAGGACTTTGGACTTTGCAATCAGGAATCTTTGCCGAAAATGTTGGCAGTATTAACCTACACAAAAAATGCGGTTTTAGGCAAATCGGTTACAGAGAAAAAATAGGACAAAAAAATGGCGTTTGGAAGGACAATGTAATAATGGAACGTAGAAGTACGATTATTGGAATATAACGATGATACAATTTTTTTCTCAATTACAAAAAGCCAATCGTATTTGCTGTGGGAATGACAGGTCTTCTTATCGTTTTTGGCTTTGACCCACAATTTACAATCATCAACTTATTATGTTTATTGGTATGACAAATATTTTAGTTTTATGCACTGGGAACAGTTGCCGAAGTCAAATAGCGGAGGGTTATTTGCGATATTTTGCAGGCGATAAGGCCGAGATTTTTAGCGCAGGTGTTGAAACTCATGGAGTAAATCCCAGAGCCAATGCAACGATGAAGGAAGACGGAATTGACATTACAAACCATACTTCTAACAATATTGATGAATACAGAAATATAGATTTCGATTTTGTAATCACCGTTTGCGACAATGCAAAAGAACGTTGCCCTTACTTTCCGACCATGGCAAAAAAGTTTCATTACAATTTTCCCGACCCAGCAAAAGCGACGGGAACTGAAGAAGAAATTAAAGTGCAGTTTAGGCAAGTAAGGGAACTTATTAAA
>JANMMV010000606.1:0-1636 GCA_031373565.1 Saprospiraceae bacterium | reverse complement strand
GTAGAAATAGGAGCAAAGGATAGTATTTATATCTTTGTTGAAGTTACTATAGACCCAAACCTACCTGCAAACATTTCTCCCTATATCATTGAAGATCAGATCATTATTACCGCTAATGGCGTAAAAAAAATCTTGTATCTCGAAGCTTGGGGGCAAAATGCCAATTATATTCCATCTTCAAAAAAAGGTGGTGGTTTCCCATATCTAAGTTGCAATTTCTCCGAGATCACATTTGATGATCCCAAGCCTTACGTCCTATATGGCGTCCTAGTTATCGATAGCTGTACGCTTGTGCTCCCGAAAGGTACGAGATTATATGTCCATGGGGGCGTCGTACGAAATACTACATCTATCTACAATGATGGATTAATTGTAGTACAACAAAATGGTAAAATCATATCTCAAGGAACTGTAGATCAGCCTGTTATTATCCAAGGCGATCGGCTAGAACCCGAATTTGCAGATGAAAAATCTCAATGGGTGGGTATCTTGTTTGCGGATGAATCCAAAGGCAATACACTAAAACATACCCACATAAAAAATTCGATCATCGGTGTGAGGGTAGACTCACTTGCTGATCTACGTATTGAAAATTGCATACTTTCTAATGTAGGTGGTAGCGCGATCATCGGAAGACACGCGACCATCTCAGCTTCTAATTGCCTAGTACATTCCTGCGGTAGTTTTGCGGTAGCCCTAACTTTTGGTGGTAACTATGATTTTCAATATTGCACCATCGCCAATCTTGAAGGTGCCGACGAATCTCTTATCATCAATGACTTTGCATGTTATGGAGATTTTTGTGAAGTTCGTAAGGTGAACAAACTTCAAGCGCAGTTTAAGAACTGCATTATCAGCGGAAGTGCTGAAGATGAAATATCAATTATCCAAATCGGTCCTGATGTTGATTTTGATTATTTATTCGATCACTGTGCATTCAAAATTGAAAAAATATTGGACGAAAAAGAGACTCCAGATTTTTTAACTTTTACCAAAGATTGCATCAGGATAAAAGGCAATGATAAGATTTTCAATAGGCCTTTTGATGAAGATTATCGGTTAGATACCATGTCGGTGCTGCTCGGTAAAGCGATCGCGACTCCTACCATAACCAACGATCTCATCGAAAAGATACGAAAAGCACAGCCTGATATGGGATGTTATGAATTTTAAGCAGTCATGGTAACAAAAGCAGAAAAAATTCTAGCATTTTATGGCGATTTGACATTTGAAGATCAACTTCCTGAAGGGATCGGCATTATGAATCCTTATAGAGAATCTGAAGATATCAGGAAAATATGTCACACTTTTTATAACAAGTATTACACTGATGATTTGCCACGAAGATTGATTTTGGGCATCAATCCAGGTCGACTAGGAAGCGGTGCTACAGGGATTCCATTTACGGATACTAAGCGGCTCAATTATGATTGCGAAATCGCATACGATAGGTTTTCCACTCATGAGCCTTCTTCAGCCTTTGTATATCAGATGATAGCGGCTTATGGTGGACCTGAAAAATTTTATAAAGACTTCTATATCAATTCGGTATGCCCTTTAGGGTTCGTAAAAGTCGATGGCAAAAAAATGGTCAATTACAATTACTACGATGAGAAAAATCTAACCGAGGCTACCC
>JANMMV010000246.1:0-3499 GCA_031373565.1 Saprospiraceae bacterium | reverse complement strand
TTGATCGTATACATAGGATCAAATCCAAATTCATTGGTCCAGACATCTAGTTCATTCCATGTACTTTGGCAATGAAATTTCATCGGAATACCGCTATCAGTTCCTATCAACAAGACGACACCTGCCGACTTTAGTTGGTTGATTTTCTTCTCCAATGTAGGTCGGCGTATCGGGGTGAGTTGGAAGTAGGACATCTGACCTGGATATCGCAACGAACCTTTGATATCTTCAACAATGCGGTCTGGTAACCCTAGTTTCCAGCAATCATTATCTAAGCGCTCTGGATTGTCTCTCATATACTCGTAATTGTACAAGCCTTCTACCGTAGGTGTCCAATACAACGGTCCCTTGCTCATCTGTGCTGTGCGTTCAGTGATCATATCGATAATGTCTTCGGGATATTCTGGCGCTGAACTTAGACCGGTATGCTCAAAATTGTCAATACCAATCTTCATCCCCACTCTTATTTCCTCAGGCCGATGGCTATGACCGACCACTGGCAAGCCATATTTATGAGCTCTATCAACGATAGCTTTGGCTTCGTCCATTGTCATCTCATCATGATCAATAAGTTTAATACAGTCAACACCAGCTTTGGCAAGTTTATCAACCTTCGATTGGGCATCAGCAACTCCTTTGATTCCCCACCTAAAAGCTTCAGTCCCTGGATACGGCTCATGTTGCAAAAATGGACCCGAAACATATAATGTAGGACCCAGAATCTCACCTTTTTTGATCCGCTCTCTGACATTGATACTAGCTTCCAGTGGAGCCCCGAGATCACGTGCACTTGTCACACCAGCCAATAATAGTTGATGTGCCGAAGAAGGCATGATGATCTTTTCAAAATCATTGATGTAGGTTGTGTCCCAATGCGTATAATTGCTATGACCGTTGATCATTAGATGGACGTGCATATCCCATAGACCAGGCATGACAGACATACCTTCGGTAGAAATGATTTCGAAATCAGCAGGAACTGTTGTATTTCCTTGATGGCCGACTTTGATGATCTTTTCTCCATCTATCAAAATGACGCTATTAAACAACGGCTTACCGCCAAAACCATCAATCAATGTACCGCCTACTAGGGCTTTTTTTTGTGCCAAACTAGAGGTTAATCCCATTGTAAAACATAGTAAGAATACGGTTAGATTTCTCATTGATACGCGATTTTAGTGGTTACAAATGTAATCTTTGTTTAAGTATTTAACCGTAATTTGATGTTATGGCTAAAAATAAATCTGTCGCTAACTATAGTTTGATATTTCACTTTTGCTCGACTTTCGCCTCGAGCCGGCTAGGCTTTTACTTTCTTGCATCGATCAAGAAAGTAAACAAAGAAATCTAGGCTCAAAAAAGGTGATTGCGCGCTTTTAGGATTATCCCTTTTTACTGACTACGTACTGGCTCGCATCACAATTTCAAATCTTTCACATAGAACGCCATGGCATTACCAATCGTATTATCCGTCAAGCCCTACGGTCTAGCAATAATGCTCGTGATAGCAACGATTCGAAATTGCTATCACTTGTTTTTGAGCCACAGTAGCACGAGATTTTCTGTTTCATATTGATTTTATTAAAAAAATTAAGAATCCACAACTATTCAAATTAGATGGAATTCCACATTTGAATTCGTTGTGACAGGCTAAAGCGCAATAAATCAGCAATTTAGGTTTGAAAATCATTGCACCGCTACAGCATAGCTGTACATTGTATGCTTACAGAAGATAAGTTGTCGAAGTGGCTGATTTGCAGCGATTAGGTCCGTAATAGATTTTCTACTGCATATTTACGATTTAAAGTAGATAACCCACAAAATACTTGCACTCTCATAGACGTTTTTGGCGATCAATTCGTTTTAGATAGTCAAAACAAGTATTTTTACGTCTAATCATTTCGACATCGTCTCTTAATGGGTGTCAATAAATCATGCGAATAAGCAACATAGCCAAGCTGGTGATCATTTTTGGGATGTTCTTTATCATCCCTGCTGTCCACTACGGGCAGCAACCTGCCCCGTTGCGCAATGTTGTCGTTAACGTAGATTCTTGCACTATTATGATCGACAAAAATACCTTGTTGCCATCAAGTGTTAAAGTTACCAGCATGAATGGTGACCTTATTCCATTTTCAATCAGTAACAACAGTATCATTTTTGATGCAGATGTTTGCTCGCGATCAAGAAACAAATCTATTCGTATTCAGTATCGAACTTTTGGATTTGATATCGGAAAACCCATTATGTTTCTCGATACGACGATGCTACCTTCTGAGAAGCGTCCACTACTTCTCAAATACGACTATACTGTTAAAAGTGATGATAGTAAGCTAATTGATGCCGAAGCCCTCAACTACCGTGGTAGCTTCTCACGTGGCATCTCGATCGGCAATAGTCAGAATCTAGCTGTCAATTCAAACTTTGATATGCAGCTGATCGGAGATCTGGGCAATGGACTCAAAGTCGTCGCAGCTATTACCGACGAGAGCTTACCCATCCAAGCGGAGGGTAATACCCAACAGCTTCAAGAATTTGACAAAGTATTTATACAAGTCAGCAAAAATCAAACGACACTCACGGCTGGAGATTATATATTGGCGCGACCTGAAAGTCATTTTATGAATTATTTCAAAAAACTAAAAGGGCTCAGCGCGTCTACTACTTTCAAACCGAACGAAGGCATCGATGCCGCGACGCAAGGTAGTTTTGCCATTTCCAACGGGAAATTTGCTCGCCAGTTCCTTGTTACCAACGAAGGTAATCAAGGGCCATATCGGCTCGTTGGACCTAATGGAGAGCGTTTTATCATCGTTTTAGCTGGAACAGAAAAGGTTTTTTTTAATGGTAAACTTGTCAAACGCGGGTATGACTTCGATTATGTGATAGATTATAATCGTGCTGAAGTTACCTTCTCTCCGACCCGAGTTATCGCTCGAGATTCAAGAGTCATCGTTGAATTTGAGTATACGGACATCTCTTATCTGCGGTCTTTGTACGCGGCAGATGCAACATTCAAGGGAGAAAAATGGCAGCTAGGATTTCATTTTTACAATGAACAAGATAGCAAAAACGGGACGGGAGACTTACAGTTGGATACAAGCGATATCCGCATATTGACAGAGGGTGGAGAACCGATCGGCGGTGTGACTAGATCTGGCATTAGATCCATTGCGTTGTCACAACGAGATGAGACCAATCTCATTTTGTACAAAGGTATACCCAATCCAATTGATCCATCGACGTTCATCTTATTGTTCACCACCAATATTGATAGCGCTCAGTACACTGCCATATTTACCGACGTCGGTAGTGGGCGTGGAGATTATATAATTGATAATAATCTAGCCAAAAACGGTCGTGTTTATAGATATGTAGGCAAAGGCTTGGGTACGTACCTGCCGATCATCCAACTCATACCACCCGAGAAAAAACAACTTATAACACTCGGCGGCAAATATCAATTATCTAAATCAACAAATATACGTGGGGAAATTTC
>JANMMV010000245.1:0-3782 GCA_031373565.1 Saprospiraceae bacterium | reverse complement strand
TCTTTGCGTGCTTTTGCCTTATCTCCTAGTAACACTATCTCACGAATGAGGGGGTTGGTAAGACTAGTTATTGATTTGATTTGAGACATTTTGGTATTCTATTTTGATAATAACTCAATAAGATCGACTATTCTATCCGCTTTTGTTTGGTCTGTCTTAGCACTATATATATGATCGATATGCGCTTTCTTTTCAGTTTCGCGAAGGTTTTCAAATACCTGATAAAGACCAGGGATATCCTTTAAACAAACTATCAAATCAGATGGAACATCCGTAGGCAAATGATCAGCATATAGTATGATATGAACAGTATCGCCAGCCTGCTTCTTAATTTTCTTGCGGATTTCAGCTTTAACACTAAAAAACATAGTTCCATCTCCCATAGGCATCATGTTGTACCCCTTAAATGCAAAATCATCGATACTTCCCCGGACTCGAACCCAGTTGAAATACGCTTTTTTGTTTGGCTTTACTTCAGGTATCTTAGCAAACGTCCAACCACCTTTACCAGAAAATTTTTCGAGCAAATATTCCCGATCTACTAATGGTAAATCTTCTTTCACTTCAACAATATAGCTCATAACTTGGGACTCATATTTATCCATAACTCATTACCTTGTCGTGCAATAATTGAGTTATAACAAGTATCCATGACGTTTATCTCAAATTTATCTTGAAACAATCTCAAATACTCAGATTTTACGCCACCAAAAGGGGGCCCGGCTTTGTCAAATTCTGTTGCAAAAAGCAATCCTACATATTTCCCATCTGGATTCAAAAGATCATAAATTTGGGCGACATAAGCTTGACGCAATGATGGATCAAGTGCACAAAACAGCGTCTGTTCGACGATGATATCAAACTTTCCATTTAAAGCAAAAATATCTGATTGTATGACATTGATCGAAGTATCTGCAAATTTAGCTAACAACTCTTGGACCACTATCTGCGAAAAATCGACGATTGTAATATTTCTAAAACCAATCGAAAAAAAATAAGCAGCTTCATATGCCCTGCCGCAACCGGGGATTAATATGGATAGGTCTTTATCTTGTACTTGATCAAAATATGACTTTAGGGGCAGTGAAACATCCCCTATATCCCAGCCATCTTGTCCTGAATGATACCGATTATCCCAATATAAAGGATCAAAATTCATATTTGTAGGTTGCATTTACCAGGACGATTTTGTTTGATTGACAGCTTCTTTGACATCTTGCCAAGTTCCACCATTGAGTACATCAGTAATACCATTTTGAGCCAAAATTACCTTTGCGCTACTACTTCGCATTCCACTTTTACAGAAAACGACAATGTTAGATTTGCCCTTAAGTTCCTTTACCCTAAAAGGCAGTTGGTCAAGTGGCATATTGATTGCTCCTTCGACGCTTCCACTAGCAAACTCACCTGGAGTGCGCACATCAATAAGGATGGCATTACTGTTAATTTTATCTAGCAGGGCAGTATTATCATGGCTTGCGCCAAAAAGCATTTTAAAAAACTTTAAAAACATAAGATTGGATTTTGATAAGGAACTAAATCTCTATAAGGCAAAGATATACTTTTTATTTTCCTACAGGAATAGGAAAAGCATCTGTGCAAATAAAATCTTTAAAATCAAGGAAATAGGAAACATAAAGGCATACCCGATAGCTGGCACTCTATTTTTAGTAATATCAGTAGCAAACTCCAAAATAGCAGGTTGATTAGAAACAAATCCAAGCAATAACGAATATGGAATTTTAACTAATTTATACCCTATCCATAGGCTCAAAACGGTTGAAATGATACTTAAAAATGTACCAGCTAAAAATATATAAATCCAGTCACCTTTGCCCAAACTTTCAAGAAGTGTTGTCCCAGAACTAACCCCTATCACTGCAAGTAGCATGGTCAAGCCAAGTTGATTCAGGGTCACACTACTGCCATACGGCAGTGCCCAGACGATAGGACCTGTCCGCCTCAAAGCGCCTAAAACCAATCCTGCAATCAATGGGCCTCCTGCAAATCCCAACTTAAATATCATCCCACCAGGCAACGACCATTCGATCATACCGAGGATCAAACCTAAAGCTATCCCCAGACCAAACGAAAACAAATCAATCTTACTTGCAGCATGATAACTATCACCAAAGAGCGCTTGAATGGACTTGATATCTTTGCGCTTTGCTACAAATCTAATTCGATCACCTAACTCTAATATGGTATCGGCCTTTGCTAACATCTCAACATCTCCTCTGCGGATTCGGGTGATGATAGCACTATATTTAGACTGTAGATCGAGAGAAGAGATCTCTCTGCCTACGACATCATTATTCGAAACAAAGATACGCACCACATCGTATTCACGGCGATCATGCGATAAACTTTGCTCCGCTTCACGACCTAAAATCATTTGCGCCTGATCAAGTTCATCATCTGTTCCTACTAAAATTATCTTGTCACCCAGCGCGACCTTAACATCCCAATTGGGGAGAATAGTACCGTGCAATTTACTATCGAATCTCCCGAAAACGATATTCCAATGATAGGCCTGCAAAATATCTCTTAACGTGTGCCCTAGAATAGTAGGATTGGTAATCACGATAGTGCGATGTGTCAAATCTTCATCTAATGGGTAATCCTTGCGTAATATTAATCGCTCTTTATCATAATCCACCTTAAAAAATCGCTCCATCACTTTTATGGCAAACATCACTCCAAGTACACCCATAGGATATGAAAAAGTATAACCTACCACCAGTTGATTGACAGCGGTTGGGTCTCCTTTATCAAATTTAAAATTGATCATATCGATCACAGATGCTAAGGCGGTTGTATTGGTCGTGGATCCAGAATAGATCCCCACGAGCGTTTCCTTGTCGATCTTAAAAATCAAAAACATGAGAGCCGCGATGATCGCAGTCAAAGAAAGCATCAGCACAACAAATGAAATATCTCTCCAGCCATTCTTTTTGAACGAACTAAAAAATGCAGGTCCCGAACTAAGTCCGATCGTATAAACAAAAAGAACGATCCCCATGTCAAAGATGATATCAGGTATCGCAAGCGAAGGATTGAAAGCACCAAAGGCGAGCCCAACAAAGAGTACTGCTGCAGTGCCTAGCCCTGTACCTTTGATCTTTATTTTACCAACTAAATACCCTATCGCTGCTACAATAAAGATGAGAAATAAGGGATTAGATTGGAGCGCCTTTTGAATCATACAATCTAAACACCTGATGCCGATGCATGGTTGAGTAATCAACTAAAAGAGTTAGCCAAATGATGTGATCATTTGGCTAACTCTGTATAAAATTAACTTCTTAACTCAGTAAGGATTCAATTTCAATCACAAAAATAAAGTACCAATGGTCTCTAGATTAATAACCTGGATTTTGATCCAAGTTTGGATTGGCATTGAGATCATTTGCAGGTATCGGATAGACATTTCTAAAAGATGGTACTGATGTTCCTTCTATAGTGTTACCCTTCCATTGCCACTTATAATTACCATCTGTCAATTGCCCGAAGCGTACCAGATCAGTTCTACGATGGCATTCCCAGTAAAGTTCTCTTGCTCTTTCGTCCAGCAAGAAATCTAATGTCAATTCCGCCATCGAAATGTTACCAGCCTTACCTGTATGTGCTCTTTCTCGCACTTTGTTGACATACTCTAATGCCTTCGTTTTATCGCCATTGCCACGGATGATCGCTTCAGCAGCCATTAAGTAAATGTCAGCTAATCTGAATACCGGAAAATCAGTGTCTGGAAAGTCTGTATCACTACCTTGAGCGCCTGT
>JANMMV010000515.1:0-8586 GCA_031373565.1 Saprospiraceae bacterium | reverse complement strand
ACATCCACTTTGTCACCATTTATGCTAATCAAGCAGTCGAAATGATGGATGTTAAGATGTATCATAAGACGACTAATATAGTCTATGAATTGGCAAACCCATTTAATGTCGTCGCCCAAAATATCGTCGGTTCGGTCAATGTTCCTTATGTTATCAATGCTTATCCTGATAATGACGCGCCGATCTCCATCCTAAATGTACCCAATCAGCAGACGATAGAAGGTCTAGCTTTTCAACCTATTGACCTGAATGCGTATTTGGTACAACCAGATCCATTTGATGTAGCATGGTCATATACGCCCAATCCTAACTTGATCGTTACCTTGGTCGATGGCATACTCAATGTAGAAGGAGAACCAGGTTATGTAGGTACTACTTCACTTGTTGTGACCGCTACAGAGTTAGAAACCGCCATGAATGTAAGCAATGGCAATACCGGATCAAGAGCTGCGCAGCCACAATCTGCACAGACAACGATTTCCTTTAACATAGCTCCGTTGTACGATGGACCCGCTTGGAACCCTATACCCAATCAAGGTATCGTAGTGAGCAGTCAATTTGATACCTTTGATCTAGATGATTATGAGTATCAATACGCTGGGCCTTATCTAGAATATGGGTATTATCCTATCGTCGAAGAGTCAATGAATCCTGTCTTACAACCTAGTTGGTCTATGGACTCGCTGTACAAAAATACGATGAATATCATTGCTAAAGTAGTGTTTACACCAAACTATGTATTCAAGCACGCCAACGATGTTTTGATCGCTGAAGTCAACGGCCAAATCCGCGGCCTAGCAAGACGAGACCCGATCTCCAATCTTTATTTTATCACCATAGGCGGCTCCAATACCAATGATATCATTACCTTCCAATTTTATAGTGGATTGAAAAAAGAAATCCTAACACTACAAGAGAGTTTGACCTATCGGGTGTATGATGTACTGGGAAGCCCTGACGTACCGCTTACCTTTGATTTTGCACCACTTCGGCCTTCGATAGACATTAATGGTGTCACCACTATTGAGATCATTGATACAGCGTGGATAGGTTTACAGGATTTTGCATTTACCGCGGCAGATAGGTTATATCCTACTTATTTGTATGCAGAGCGTATAGCAAGTTTTTGCGTCGTGGAGCAACTATCAGATTTAGTTACATTGTATCAAGATGCTGATGGCGATGGGCTTGGCAATCCTGCGGTGTCCATCGTGTCATGTTTGGGTGCAGAAGGATATGTTACAAATAATGGCGACTGTGATGATACCAATCCTGTCGATCCGACACTCGTCGTGTTGATAACGGAGATCTCAGGACAAAGCAGTAATGACGGTTATATCTGTCCAGGTTCGCCCGTAACCATCGCCGCATCTGGTGGTCAAACTTACTTGTGGAGCAACGGAGCGACAACAGCAACGATCACTGTAAATCCAATCACAACAACCATCTACACGGTGTCTATGACAAATGCCCAAGGTTGCCAAGGATCAAAATCGTCACCTATCTACGTGGAAGGCACCGTCATTACCCAATCAGGTAACGATGGATTTGGTTCGCTGAAGCAAGTATTCAATTGTATTACCGAAGGCGGAACAATTACCTTTGACCAACCAACAATTAATACATCCGTCCTTAACGAGCAATTGATCATCACTAAAAATGTGACTATCAAAGGCTTAAACGCTACATCCAAACCTTCTATTTACTTAGACTACATTAATTCGAATAGTGGACTTAGGATATCACAAAATAAAGCACTGCAATTAGACAATACGGATATAAGGATCATCAATAATAGTAGTAGCTTACCAACGGTATCCGGTAAAGGGCAAATCATCATCAAGAACAAAACAGTGATCAAGTAACAAAAAATAATAATAAATAATTAACAATCACAATCATCACTGAGTCGGCGATAATTAATACTTTTGCTTAATAATACCAAATTTTAAATTAAGATCTAATGAAAACATTCACATTTTTTTTGTCGCTGTTCTTTTGCATTTCCGCATCAATGAGTGCACAGCACGTGTATACATGGGAAGAATATGGAATATCATTTGACCTTGCCGAAGACTTCAAAGAAGTGGTAAATAATAGCGAAGAATTCTCTGCCGAAGGCGACGGAATGAGCCTTTCTATCATTCCATTCGCAGATGCTGATATTGACGATGCAGACATCACAGCCTACACGATCGAAGCAGCTGCAGCCATGAATTTCAGTAGAATAGATGGCGTAAGCCCTATCACGATCAACGGTTTCAAAGGTGGCTATGCAGAAGTTGCTGGCGATGGTGTAAAGGTATTTGTCATGGGATTGATAGATCCTGACTCTGATACCAATTTCTTTATCGTGATCACATTTGCTGATGGAGACGCCTTAGCGACAGAAGAAGCCATCGCAATCTGTCAGGGCTTGAGTAAGATGTAGGCAAATTGTCAATCCGGCTGGAAGCCGATTCACACTTTATAATAACGGGACGCTATGACTATCAATGATAGTTATAGCGTCTCGCTATTTTAACGCGATTAGAGGTATGCCGCAGGTTGATTTATGAATTCAGATAAACGAAATGCATTGATGTCTTGAATATGGCTTTAAGCAATAGAATGTACAAAAAATCAATCATACTTCGTTCCAAAAGAGGATGACCATATTGCTCACAAGCATATTTTGCCATTTATGAAGTTGTATTCCGAACTACAACTGTATATACTTACTAAAAATAAAAAAATGAGTTGTATATTTGTTTTCAGGATTAATTTTACACCATGTATAGTTTTATTAGGATTAATTGTTTAACCTGTATCGCTATTTAAGGACGAGTCGCATCCGTAGATCTCCCGTAGCTCTACCGTAGATACTTAATAGATACTTAATAGATACTTAATAGATACTTAATAGATACTTAATCGTTACTTAATCGATACTTAATTGATACCCAATAGCGCACAAGCAAATACTGCATGGCGCATATCTAATATTTAGCGTTGATATTCTCCGCGCTTTCTGACAGCGCAATTTGCTTTTCAAACTTATTGTGAATAATAAGGATCAAGAGCCCAAAAATAATAGCAGAGACTATTAATACTGTATTGAGTAATCCTGTAACGGAGAATGATAACCTGATTAAGATGGTAGAAATGATAAATCCAGAATTTCTGATGACCTTGTGAAACTCGTCCGTATGAAAAAATGATAGTAATAATAAAATTACATCTGCCACAATTAAAATCGTAAAAAACTGCTCAAAAAAGATGTTGTTTATATTTTTAAACGAGACGATATTATCAGGACTCGGATAAATAGTACTCACGCTCCAATTCACAAAAGAATAAAAAGCGACGATGACAAGGATAGGAACCAAGGCTGTTGCGATTACTTTTTTGATTTTTATGAATCTAGCTATTCCATTTGCTTGCCGCTCGCTTGTAACCACGGTTCTATACCTTTTTTTACTCTCTACATAAAATAAATAAATAAGAAAAAACAATAATACCGACGCCACTAAATCATAGGTAAACTGTAAGTCATACTTTATCTTGAACCAATCACCGGAAAGATCCAAAGTAGAAAGATCTTTGAATAATCTCCGTATGATGATCAGGCTAATGATTTCGTATTGCTTGGTGATGTAAGTGGAAATGGATTTGGGGAGATAATGAATTAGAAGGTAAACTTCATAAACTAGTATAAAAGAGAATGGTGTATAAATGGCAGCAATAGGGTTCTTGAGTAAGTCCGATGGTGCATTCAGAGATATTATCCCAAAATCCACCAGATAAATCACGGCAAGATGAATCACGAAACTCGCAATCGCAATCAAAAGGATGATCCTCTCGCCTTTAATCTTAGTCTTATCCGAAAGTAATCTCTGATATATGTGATCAAAATTTTTAAAGTAATCCATTTTTCAAAATATTAATGATAGTGACCAAGCTCCGCTTTCGGAAAGCACCACATAACCTTATCAGCAAGGTAAGGGGCTCCATAAATCTGACTTTATGTTATTAATAATTTCAAATGGATAAAGTCCGATACGAATTTTCAATAATCAACGGTAAACATGGCAATGAGATAATAGTTCTGAGCTCCAAATAAATGTCATGATATTGCAAAACAAATTGATTCATCTCGATGGTATAAAATCCAACCAGTATTTTCGCTTATATGTACTATCTTTACCTCGTTATGAATGATCCTATACATCTTAGCGGTGAATTTACAAGCATTCTCGACCAACTCGAGTACAGCAGCGACCACCTATTTATCACAGGACGAGCTGGAACAGGCAAGTCAACCTTGCTACAAGTTTTTCGTAATACAACAAAAAAACGCGTCATCGTCTTGGCGCCCACCGGTGTAGCAGCACTCAATGTGCGTGGACAAACGATCCACTCATTCTTTGGATTTCCACCGAGACTTATCAACAAATCCGAAATCGAAAAACGCAAAAATAGTCGCGTCTTCAAAAATATTGACATGGTCATCATCGACGAAATATCGATGGTCAGAGCTGATGTGATTGATAATATCGATACGTCACTCCAACTCAATCGGGAGAATGCTGCTCCATTTGGTGGGGTGCAAATGGTGTTTTTTGGCGACCTTTTTCAATTACCTCCTGTAGTAGCTACGCCATTTGAGCGGCAATATTTCAATACCACTTATGAAACCCAGTTCTTCTTCTCCGCTTTCGTCATAACTAGGATTGAATTAAGGATTTTAGAACTGCTCACCGTTTATCGTCAAGAAGAACGACTATTTATCAATATCCTTGATAATATTCGCACCAATGACATTGACTATGATGATCTCATTACAATCAACGAACGTCATTTGCCGATTCCTGAAGAAGATGATTACTTCATCACACTTTGCAGTCGCAATGATATTGCAAATCGAATCAACGAAACCGAGATCAATGCGCTTACGTCTCCGATGGTCACCTTCACCGGAAAGGTGGATGGAGAATTTAACCCACAGCTCTACCCTACTGACATCCAACTTGGTCTCAAAGAAGGCGCCCAAGTTATGTTTGTTCGTAATGACATTCAAAAACAATACGTCAATGGTACAATCGGTGTCATCCAAACGCTCCATGAAACAAGGATAGAAGTTGCTATCCCTGAGGGGTATGGATTTAAACTAATCGAGGTAGAAAAGGTAGATTGGGAAATCATCCGTTATGAACCTGACAAAGATCAGCCACAGAAAATTCAAAGCCGGATCGTAGGATCGTTCACTCAATATCCGCTTAAGCTTGCCTGGGCGATTACGATCCACAAAAGCCAAGGAAAAACTTTCGATCGTGTCATTATCGATATGGGCGGTGGTGCATTCGAAAGCGGACAGACTTATGTCGCTCTAAGTCGCTGTCGCACGATGGGAGGCATTATCCTGAAACAAGCACTTAGACCCAGGGATATCTTTGTAGATGAGCGCATATCTAACTATTATCGTCAGATCAAGTATTTGAATTGAGGAATGGAATAACTAGCAAGTTTTAGTAAAATCATTGACGAAATCAGACACAACTTTACTTATATTTGAGCATTTATTACTTTACCAGCATACCATAGCGATCTATAGCTTCGTCCTTTCAATAAAATTATTATTATGATGTTATATTCAATCCAACTACTCCATAAGACCTATAGCAAAAAGATCCTTTTTTCTCTGTTAATAATAGCGTCTGCCTGCCATTTAGCCAACGCCCAAGGCCCGCCGGGATACACCTATTGTGCAAATGAGGGTGACAGTTTTACCCTTCCTGCCAAGTGTCATATTGCCTATGGTGCGGAGAATAGGTTCAAATATTTGTTCAATCAGACTGGAACTGTGACCTTCAACACGGAGACCTTTGGCGGTGATCCTATTTTTGGCACATACAAATCTGGCTACTACAAGCTTGCAACGGGGACAGAATCGCCAGCCATATTACAGAAAGCGATACTCGATATCAAAAAACATATCCTGGGCACGACCATTTTGACCCCAACAGCCATCAATACCATCGCCAATACAATTGGGCAGAATATATTTGTCATATCAGATAATAGTGCTGTGGTTCTCGATGCCTTTGATCTAGTTGGCACCTACGAAAAGTTGCTCGGGCCCATATTTATCAATGCAAAAACGAAAGGCGGTTTCCCCAATGAATTTGGTGCCAAGGATGGATTTGAGCTCGTAAGGGCAGTTTTTTTGATCCAACAAGGGATCATGGATTATATCTACACAGCAGACAATATCCAGAAATATTTGCCGATCTTGGCAGGTAGAAAATTCCTAACATCAGATCATTTTCCGGGAGTTTGTCCAGCGCCGACGGACCCACTTTTGACCTATAGAGCTAAGATAAATGGAACGATGCCCAAAGAATACGGCAAAAGAACGGCATTTTCATCGACGCCAGCACGAAGACCTACAGGATATTATCTATCACCTGGTAGCGTCGGCAAGGTAAAAGTGCCAGCCAATTTGATCGGAAAAGGATTTAAAATCTTGGTAGGTGCCCATTCGTTTGAGCGCACGGGGAGTAATCCGTGCCGGCGATTTTTTAGAGTAACCAATACATTTCCCGTCAATGACACCATTACGGAGATCGCCAATCCATTTGGTGGCGGCATTTATATCATCACGCCTTATCTGGCGAGTGAAGGTATCGTCAATATTGAATTGTCAAATGTGATCCCAGCGCCGTTTTTCTCAGCCAAGAGCTTTGACAAAACAACCATACAAAATTGGCAAGATGTACAACGGAAACATGGCGCACCTTGGGCAGATTTTGAGACTGACAAATATATGATGCAAGTACCTACTTCGTGGATATATAATTATGAAGATCCAGTGACATTGATGGCTGACTGGGACGACAGGATGGATGTCGTGTCCAAACTATTGGGTTATCCGCCCGTCAATAGCAATACGATGCTCTACTTGCAGATAGATGTTGATATCATGTTTGGAGGTTATGGCATCGGCAATCCGCAAATCAATAATACTTATGATCCTTCGGCCATCGAAAATGGTAACAAAAATCATTGGTTTCTAAAGCCCGGCGATGGTTTTTGGGAGACAGAATTTCATGAAATGGGCCACGCTCAATTGTTTAGTAATTTTCCAGGAGAAGGAGAAGCAGCAGTCAATGTACCAGCAGCGGCGATTTACAATAGACTTTATGGTATGGATATCGACCGAGCGCTTGGAGAGTCATTTAACAATAACCCACAGATAACCCGTGATCAAGCAGCGCTCAACTGGATGGTTACCCCAAATTTTAGGGCTGGCAAACCGATGGATATCTCCAATACGACCAAAGATGAAGTCCGATATCAACAACGTGGATATGCCAAATATGTAGAGATGGCAGCATTGTTTGGATGGGAAATGATAGACTCGTTTTACAGAAAAGAACAATTGGATTTTATCGCTCAAGCGCCCACAGATGGTTTGAGTAATGTTGATAGCCGAATTTTGAGATTTTCAAAAACAGCAGGTGTTGATTTGCGGCCCCTCATCCATTTCTGGGGTGTACAACCACAAAATAACACGGCCCTCAAAGCAAAACTTGTTTCCGAAAACCTAGGTCAATCTAGGTTGATTTGTGATCGATTGACGCATTATAAGTCTATCATTCCACTTAACAATGCGCAATTTCGCATACATGCCAATCAATTTTTTGGCGGAAGTGTACCTGCTGGTGGCGACCCGGATTATGGTTCGGGTTGGTATAATGTTTGGTTGCCGATGTATAATAGTAGCCATGGTACGCAAGCGCAAAATGCCATGCAGACGATCATCAATACGTATTATCCCAATGGTTGTCCTACAGAAGAAGCGATACCAGTAGTTACGGTCAATAGTGATACCATCTGCATAGGTGAATCTATTACACTGACCGCCAGTGGTGCGACCTATTATCAATGGAGCAATGGAGCGACGGATAGAAGTATTACAGTTACTCCTTCACAAAGCACGACATATACGGTCATCGGTAAGACTGCCGGTTACTCTTCCTTACCAGCTGTATCTCAAGTAGTTGTTGCACAGATCCCAATTATAGCAGTGGACAATGTTTCTGTCTGCGCTGGCCAGACAGCCGAACTGACAGCGAGCGGAGCTGATAGCTACCAATGGAGTACTGGAGAGACGATGAGCAGTATACTTGTAAATGGGATCGTTTCTGATACTTTGTTCGTGCGGGGCATTTCGAGTGGGTGCTCTTCTACTGAAATTGCGGCAACTGTGATGGTCATTCCGCTCCCGATAGTAACTGTTGACAGTGCTAATATTTGTGCTGGAGATGTTGCTATTTTAACAGCCGATGGAGCTGAAACATATCACTGGAGCAATGGCAGCATAGGATCTACTCTTAATACAAGCCCTATGGAGACTGAGATAATTTACCTGCTGGGGACAAGTTCGGGCTGTACATCTGATACGCTTCAAACTATCATCAAGGTTCGCCCAGTACCAATCTTAGTAATTATGGGTGATACAGTTTGTTTAGGTCAAGTTGCGACTTTGACAGCCAATGGCGCTACAGCATATCTGTGGAGTACTGGTGAAACAACTTCTTCTAT
>JANMMV010000479.1:0-1625 GCA_031373565.1 Saprospiraceae bacterium | reverse complement strand
CAGATCGAATAAGCTTAATTATAGAGGCTGTTGATATAAACGGTAATATACTAAAAGAATTAAAAATAGCTAAACTCTCAAAGGAGGGCGTTATTTCCGGGGTAAAAGATTCAGCTTCTCCCAAAATCGACGTGCTCAAAGATCCAGACCATTTTTACATTAGAATTAAAAATGAATACAAATACGAGAGTGCTATAATTGAACTTTCGTCTAAGGGAAAAACGGCAAATGCTTCGTTTGAAACATGCAAGCATATATTAAATGCTGAAGGTTTATACTTGATCAGTAAAAAAATAATCCTCGTTTCAGATACGGTTGATAGCAAAATATCTGAACTGGACACAAAAGATAACGATGGCACCTTAATAGCGGAACTTGATGGTCAGGCTACCGCGAGAGTTGTTGAATCATCTATACCAGATGAAGTAGAAGTAAGCCCATTGATACTTCCTGTTAAAATCAAACACAAAATTTCCGTCAAAATCATCATTCTTAATAAAGAAAAAGACGGAAAGTTAATTCCCGTTGTTACCAAGGAACGAGTAGTTAAAAATCTTGAGTCTGCCAATCAAAGATTTGCTCAATTTGGATTAAAATTAGATTATGATATTAAAATCATGAATAGACCAGAGGCTTTGCCAAGTTTATCGACAATTTATTTAGGCGCAGAGCAAGGGTTTTTAAAAATGAATCCTTATTCCATTCAGCACCTTTTTGGTCTTGTTAAAACACCGCCTAATGATGAGGAAACTTATATTCCCACTGCTACAGATGAAGACATTGAAATTGTATATGTAAACAATTTTGATGGATTTGACAGAAATGATCCCGATCCACTTTTTAATCAACCACCTCAGTCGTATGGTATCGCCTACCCCTCGCGTTTAGTTAATAATGATGTCAAAGCTAATCTCTGTTTGAACAATTGCGTAATAAACGGTGCCTACGATAAACCGTTTACCCTCGCCCACGAAATCGGGCATATCATCGGCATCGATACAAATCCATATGGAGTTGCTCCCGTGACTCAAATTAACTTGACGGCAATGGATGATAAGGGTCATATTAGTAATCAATTTAACTTGATGCGCTCCGGCACATCTCTCATCAATGTAATTGGCGGGTCAAAAAGACTCGATGATGAACAGTATGATAAGTTAAAGCTTTATCCATCATTAAAAAACATTATTCAATGGTGATGCTAATTAAATTAGTTAACTTTATAATTTTGATACTTATCCCTCCGCTTTCGTATGGATTGGAAGTTAATTTGCAAGAGTATTATGATGAATTAAATGCATCTGGCAGAATACCAAGTCGTGATGAATTTAAATCACTTCCAAGTAATTCTTTTCATTTTTTGGTCGAAACAATGAATAAACATGTCAACCAAGATGTTGACGTTGAATTTTCTTATGGACTCCTTGTAAGAACATATATAGTCAAGAAGGAAACTATGAGTGATGTTGAAATTAAGAATGCCCTCACCTACATTGAAAAATTTGGCCTTCTCAGTTACAAAGATTATATCGAAGACTCGATAACTAAGTGGGAAAGAAGAGTTAGTTTACTTCAACCATCGAAAGATGAAGATCTTATCCAGATTGCAGAAAAAATCAAACAAA
>JANMMV010000461.1:0-4977 GCA_031373565.1 Saprospiraceae bacterium | reverse complement strand
CAAATGGAGTAATGGTTCTAGTGCTGACGATATTAGCACTGCCCTTCCTGGAGAGTATTTTGTAGAAGTTCAGTATGTAAACGGCTGCATATCTAGAGATACGGTGAGTGTAGATTATAATGCTGTAGATCAGGTTGTTATTGTGGCTTCAAATGCATCAGAATTAATCTGTAATGAGGACACTATAGTCTTAAAAGCTATACCAGGCGGTAGTATTGAGTGGAGTACAGGAGAAGTTTCTGATTCAATATGGATTAGAGATGGAGGTATTTACACCGTAAGTAGAATTGATAGTAACTTATGTTTAAGTATGGACTCGATTCAAATAAATGAATCTATTATTTCGATTGATTTGGGCACAGATGTAAATTCGACAAGTACATTTTATAAAATAATTGCTCCAGTAATAAGTAATGTCGCATATAAATGGGCTGATGGCAGTACAGCTAATTCGATCATTGTTGACCAGTCGGGCATCTATTACCTCACAATAACTGATGATTATGGATGTACCGCCACTGACAGTATTGAAATCTATTTCATATCAGGGACAACAAATGTAGATGATTTGCCGATCGTTTATCCTAATCCTACAAATTCTAGCTTAGAAGTTGTTTTACCAGACAGAGAAATTGACCACATTCGGCTTTACAATTTAGTTGGCGTACAATTAGTTAATTTAATTGTAGGAAAAAATAATGTCACTTTGAATATGGAAAATTTGAGTTGTGGTGTTTATATTTTAGTAGTAAATGAAGTTTACAGGTTAAAAGTGACAAAAATTTGATTTGATGATTTTTTTTCTGTGCACCAAAACGACTCCCTGATGTGTCTCAAGGTAGTATTGAAAGGAAAGTGGTGAACATTTGTAGTAGTGATGGGTAAGATCGCTACATGGCATGTGCTGATATGCATGGCTTATTGAAGACCCTGATAGCATATTGCCTTCATAAGATTGCGATTTTTTGATTATATTTGTTCCACAATTTATCAATGACAACTTGATATAATAGTGATTTATCAACTACCATAATACAAAGGGCTAGGAAAATATGATAGACTTCATCGGTGATATCCACGGACATGCGGACAAACTAGAAGAACTGCTTCAGAAATTAGGCTATCGTGTAAGTGCTGGAACTTATCATCACCCAGAAAGAAAAGTATTTTTTGTAGGTGACTTCATCGACCGTGGACCTAAAATAAGGGAAACACTAAAAATAGTGAGAGCGATGGTTGATAGTGAAAATGCTGTCGCTTTGATGGGAAACCACGAATACAATGCACTATGCTTCCATTTTCAGGAGACCGAAGGTGGACATCTAAGAAAACATCTCATTAAGAATATTATGCAACATTATGAGACACTCAAGCAATTTCATAATAGACAAAGTGAGTATGAAGCATATTTGGAATGGTTTAAAACCCTGCCCCTATTTTACGAAACCGACACATTTAGAGCGGTTCATGCTTGTTGGGATAATAAGCATACTGCATATCTACAACAAAAATTGGTTAATGACAGATTGACTGACGAACTTATTTATGAATCAGTTAAGAATGGGACAGTACTAAATGAGGTGATTGAGGAAACCTTAAAAGGCAAAGAAATGGAGATGCCCGAAGGACTCTTCTTTAATGATAAAGACGGTAATGTAAGAACGGAAATCCGGATTAAATGGTGGGAAGATCCATCTGAAATGACTTACAAGTCAATAAGCGTGGAGCCTATTGATAACTTGCCGGAAGTCCCCATCGAATTGTCATCATTAAAGTCACTTGACTACTACGATCGAACAGATAAAAGAGTATTCTTTGGGCATTATTGGCTCAAAGGTGCACCGTCTTTGTACAAGCAAAATATTTGCTGCCTAGATTACAGTGTTGCCAAAGGAGGGAAACTAGTCGCCTATCGATTTGATGATGAGCATCATTTAGATAATAAGAACTTTGTTTACGTTTGAAGAAGTAAACGATACGGATCGCAAGGAATAAACTGCAAGCCATAGACGCCATCATACGCTAATCCTTGCATATTATTAGGACATAGCCGGTGCCTTGCGGGGCCATGGGCGCAGAAGTGCTATGCCGAATCGCTGATAAGCGAATCAGATGTTGCAACTCTTGAATCAAGTAACGTGATGACGAAATCAAGTAACGCGATCACCGAATCAATTCCTACAACTCTGGAACCCAGATTAAGCATTGGACTTTATTCGAATGAGAATATGACAAAATAGTTGGTATTGCTCGGAGATTTTATCCCGCAGGACTTGTGACGCCGCAGCGTTATGTAGCCGATGCTACATTGAGGACATAAAATTGAGAACGATAACAAATATGAAGTCAGATTTTCATGTAGTTCATTTCTAATGCGTATTCTGGGTTTAACCAATTCCTACAACTCTAGAACCAATTCCTACAACTCTAGAACCAATTCCTACAACTCTAGAATCAATTCCTACAACTCTAGAACCAATTCCTACAACTCTAGAACCAATTCCTACAACTCTAGAATCAATTCCTACAACTCTAGAATCAATTCCAACAACTCTAGAATCAATTCCTACAACTCTAGAACCAATTCCTACAACTTTAGAATCAATTCCTACAACTCTAGAACCAATTCCTACAACTCTAGAACCAATTCCTACAACTCTAGAATCAATTCCAACAACTCTTGAATCAATTAACGCGACGCATGGCGCAAGTTAGAAACTTGCGCCAGCAGCATAGATAAGTGGTGGCCAGCAGAGCAATTTACTTATTGCTATTGAACCTGTTGATCGCTTGCGTTTTGTTACTTACGTGCAGTTTTGTATATATTTTGTGTAAATGCTGTTTGACGGTTCCTTCTGCAATAAATAGTTTCTCACCGATGTCTCTATAGGTAAAGCCCTGAGATAATAGGGATAAAAGCATATTTTCCCTTTTTGAAATGGGTAATTCAGATTCGTTATTAGCTGATTTAGGTGCGTACAATTTTTCAATCACACGACGCGCAATATTTGAGCTCATGGGCGAGCCTCCATGATAAAGTTCTCGTAGCGATTCCATTAGTCTTGGTTTGGCAGTTGTCTTCAAGATGTATCCTTTTGCACCATTTTCTAGTGCCGAAAAGATTTTATCATCGTCCTCGTATACTGTAAACACGCAAAACAGCAAATCAGGCTTAAGTATGGAAAGTTGTTTTATGGCTTCGATGCCATTGATACCTGGCAGATTGATATCTACTATCAGCATGTCTAGGTGACTATGTGGTATGAATTTGATGGCGTCCTCCGCATTGTGGTAAACTAATGTACATGAAAGGTCGCCGGATTGATTGATCATATCTTTAAGCATCGACGCAACTTCTTTGTTGTCTTCGAGAAGACCTATCTTGATTAGCTCAGGAATGGGCGTCATGGATGGATAGGAATTAAAAATGTGATGTGCATACCTAAATCCGTTTTTTCGTATAAGGAACTACCATGTAGATGTAAGACCCTTTTGTTTATATTATATAATCCATTTCCCAAGTGTCTCTTGGTGTCTACATCAAAACCGATTCCATCAACCTCCAAGATGATAATCTGCATAACCTCGTCAATAATAGAACAAGTTAGGATAATATTTGAAGCTTGGGCATATTTTATCGAATTATTGATTGTTTCTTTAATGATGAGTAAGGCGTTCCTTCTCCGTTCGCCAGTCATCTCAATAGTGGGCACAGGTGTATCGACTTCAAATAGGAAGGGCATGTTTAGCTCTTGACATTGGTCCGATAATATACGACGCATATATTCTATTAAGCTCTGCACATTATCATATCTATCATTCATCGCCCAAATTATTTCGGACATATTACTTACTAAACTTTTAGTCTTGGTATCAATCTGGAGCGTTAGCACTTTTTGTTCATCTGCTGTGCTGATATCTTTTAATTTCTGGAGCAAATAATTAATGGTTGTTAATCCAGAACCGAGGTCATCGTGCATTTCTGTAGCAATCCTTGATCTTTCAGCTTGTAAACTATCTTGTTTTTCAAGCTTCATCTCCACTTCTCTTAGCGATGCGGTATTTTGTGCATCAATGAGTTGGTGTTTTTTTCGTTGAAATGCAATAATAAACCATGCAACGATCGCTGACAATATAAGTGGCATCACAAAGGAAGCCAGCGCAATATAAAATGTTAAGTTTTTTTCATCCATGGTATCCAAATGTAAAAGAGGTAACTCAACGCTAAAAAATAATTGCCGATCATGATAAAATCCCAAAGACTATCGTATCGATCTGACTTCAAGTTGATAATCGTATCAAAGAATAATAGCATTGGGAAGTTGGTCGAATAGAATAGAAAAACACCCGCACCTAACCAAAAGGTGGGATGTCTAAGTAGTGATGTTTCGTTTGTTTTAAAAAGTAGCAAGTATAAATACCTAATAATCAATACCAACACTAGTGCCATACCTGGATTATAGGTATAGCTATTTACTGTAAAAGGGCCTTGTATCCAAAAGTAATTGACCAGTGAACTTATAACATATAAACCAATAATCCAAGATCGTTGAGATCTATTTGTGTTGAATCTCATAAATTCAAAGAGAAAAAAAGCCACTTGGAATACTAGATATAGATTTATTATAACAAATGTATTTCTAGCCTGACATTCTATAGCGATAAGGTTGGCTCCTTCAAAGAGTAAACACCCCACTACGAAGATTTTGAAATGGGTTTTGGTATCTTTTACATAAACTGAAGATACTGCTGCAAGTGTTAGTAAAACGTAGTAACCTATATCCAAGTTAAATTTTTTATTCTAAATAAGAATCCATTGGCGGCCTGCAAAATTTAGGGCATGGTTTTGCCAAATTTGCGGCAACGTGTTCCCGGCTGCCGTTATTATCAAAGGTAATAAAATTGTCACATGTACCATCCATTAGCTGCAAAACTAAGGTTTTTTTATCATAGAGATCTTCAGGTACCATATTTATA